>JASHVN010000136.1 GCA_030044555.1 Xanthobacteraceae bacterium
CTCTAACTCGCGCTCATCGATATCAGCCGCTTGCACCTCGATGGAGATACCTGCCGCTGAGAGCAACATCCGCCGCGCCTCACTCCTCGAGGCGAGCACGAGCGGATCAGCGGCAAGCCAAATCGGCATTGCTCACGACGCCCTGCGCCGACGCCGCTCGCCGAGATGCGCCAGCACAGCTGCCGCAGTTTCTTCGATCGAGCGCCTAGTGACATCGATCAGCGGCCAGTTGTGCCGCGTGCACAGCCGGCGCGACGCGGCGATCTCCTCGGCGACCGCGGTGCGATCGATGTATTGGTCGTCATCACGATGGGCTTTAAGCCCGAGCAGCCGATTTTGCCGGATTTGCACGATGCGCTCGGGCGTGGCGTAGAGGCCGACGATCAACGGATTGCTCAGGCGCTCGATCGCGGTGGGCAGCGGCACCCCGGGCACGAACGGTACATTCGCCGTCTTCACGCCGCGATTGGCAAGATAGATCGAAGTGGGAGTCTTCGAGGTGCGCGAAACTCCCACCAGAACGACATCGGCCTCTTCGAGATCGTCGGCCTGCTGCCCATCGTCGTGCAGCATCGTGTAATTGAGCGCATCGATGCGGCGGAAATATTCGGCGTTGAGCGTATGTTGAGCGCCCACCTTATGAGTGGACTCGGCGCCCAGATAGGCCTGGAACAGGTGCAGGACGGGACCCAGGATCGATAGGCAGGGCAGACCGAGTTCCCGGCACTTACTCTCAAGCCGCTGCACCAGGCTTTCTTCGAGCAGCGTGTACAGGACGATTCCCGGCGATTCTTCGACCTCGCCCAAGACGCGCTCCAGCTGCTTCTGCGTGCGCACCAGCGGATGCACGTGCTCGACAGGCATCACTTTCGTGTATTGCGCAGCCGCGGCGCGCGCGACCGTAATCAGGGTCTCGCCAGTCGCATCGGACACCAGGTGCAGATGGAAATAACCCGCCGCGTGGGCCATGGCGTAAACCGTGTAAGAGCACAGACCGTATAACCTGTCGACAAGTGGGGAGAAGGCCACGCCTTAGGCGCCAGCGCAAGCGCACCGGGGGACTCCCGGCACCGCAGTCCACATTGCTACCACGCCGGCATCATCACCGGACCATCCATCGGCCTAACGCTGATATGTGGATAGATTTCCTGCACCCCAGCGAAACAGCCCATAAATAGCGGGCGAATCCATCCACATATTCCGATTTCGTGCGCGATGAATCATGGGAGGATGTGGGTAAGCCGTGGACGACGTGTGATGTCGGAGGAATGAGTCCAATCAACCGTCCAAGCACTACAACAGACTCTTTTAAGATAGAATTTAGTTTAGGATTGGAAAGTGACGGATACGATCGCGACTAAACCTCTTCTCCGCGTACTGGCTGGCGAACGCCTGGCCATTCCGCCGATCTGGCTGATGCGCCAGGCTGGCCGATATCTGCCGGAATACAGAGCGATTCGCGAAAGGGCGGGAAGCTTCCTGAAACTATGTTTTGCGCCGGAATTGGCGGCCGAGGCCACCTTGCAGCCAATCCGGCGTTTTGGTTTCGACGCCGCGATTCTATTTTCCGATATCCTGGTCGTGCCGCATGCGCTTGGGCAGCCAGTCACCTTCGAAAGCGGAGAAGGGCCGCGGCTCGATGCGCTCTCCGATCCGAAGGCGCTCGCGCGGCTACGACGCGAAATTGATCATGGGGTGCTTGCGCCGGTTTACGAGACGATCGCGCGGGTGCGGGGTGAACTGCCGCCCGACGTTACTTTTCTCGGCTTCTGTGGGGCACCGTGGACGCTCGCGACGTATATGATCGCTGGAAGAGGAACGGCAGAGCAGCTTCCGGCGCGGCTTTTCGCCTACCGGCATCCGCAAGCTTTCGCCGATCTTATCGGGCTATTGGTCGAAGCTTCGACGGATTATCTGGCGCGTCAGTTTGCGGCTGGGGTCGAAGCGGTACAGATCTTCGACAGCTGGGCGGGAATATTGCCGGCGGACGAATTTCAAAAATGGTGCATTGAGCCGGTGGCGCAAATCGTTGCGGCTTTGCGCAAGCGCATTCCGAGCGCAAAAGTCATTGGATTTCCGCGCGGCGCCGGGACCGAGTTGCGGCGTTATCTTGCCGCCGTTCCAATTGATGCGGTCGGGCTCGATTGGATGATCGAGCCTGGATTTGCGCGTGACTGTGTGCAACCGCTGCGGCCCGTTCAGGGGAATCTCGATCCGCTTGCGCTTGTGGTCGGAGGAGAGGCGCTCGATCGCGCCACCGATAATGTTCTGGGAGCTTTTGCCGCAGCGCCGTTTATCTTCAATCTCGGCCACGGCGTATTGCCGGACACGCCGATCGTGCACGTCGAGCGATTGATTGCGCGTGTCCGCGGCGCGGCGCGCGGCGGCTGAGCGTTCGGCGGGAGGCCGATAGGCAATGATGGCGATCTATCCCTGGGTAAAGGCCTTCCACGTCATTGCGGTCATCGCCTGGATGGCCGGGATGCTCTATCTGCCGCGGCTGTTCGTCTATCATTGTGCCGCCGAGAGGGGATCGGTGCAGTCGGAGACCTTCAAGGTTATGGAGCGCCGGCTGCTGCGCGGGATCATCAATCCGGCGATGATCGCCACGTGGGTGTTCGGGCTGACGCTGGCCTGGACCGGCCATTGGTTTGATTCGGGGTGGCTGCAAGCCAAACTTGCCCTGGTCTTGCTGCTGTCGGCACTGCACGGATTGTTCGCCCGCTGGGTAAAGGCTTTTGCCGCCGATGCCAACCCGCACTCGCAGAAATTCTATAGAATCGTCAATGAGATACCTACGATCATCATGATCGGAATCGTCATTCTGGTGGTGGTGAAACCGTTCTGAGCGGAAGGCGTTGCCAGTGCAAAGTCTGTTTCGGCTCTTGCCTGAAGTCTGGTCTTTTCCTATCTTTGCGCCATCCCACCGAACGTAGGCGGATGCAGTTGAGTCCTGGCTCCAGTGGACTGGAGCCGATTAATGCATCGGGGTTCGGGCCAAGCTTCTCGCAACCCACGACCTGCGACCCTTCTTTCCGTCAGCGACGCCGCGACCCAATCCCGCCGCTGGCGCAATTTCCATAGGACATTCAATGCGGGAAATGAAACTCCAAGAACTAAAGGCCAAGACTCCCGGCGAGCTTGTCTCATTTGCCGAGGAGCTTGACGTCGAAAACGCCTCGACCATGCGCAAGCAGGAGCTGATGTTCGGCATCCTCAAGCAGCTCTCTGCCCGCGAGACCGATATTGTCGGCGAGGGCGTCGTCGAGGTTCTGCCCGATGGCTTCGGCTTCTTGCGCTCGCCGGAGGCCAATTATCTGCCGGGGCCGGACGACATTTACGTCTCGCCTTCGCAAATCCGCCGTTTCGGGCTGCGCACCGGCGACACCATCGACGGTCATATTCGCAGCCCCAAGGAAGGCGAACGCTACTTCGCGCTGCTCAAAGTCAATACGCTCAATTTCGAGGATCCGGAGAAAGCGCGCCACAAGGTCAACTTCGACAATCTGACGCCGCTCTATCCGGACGAGTGGCTGAAGATGGAATACGAGGATCCGACCAACAAGGATCTCTCGGCACGCGTCATCGACATCGTCGCCCCGGTCGGCAAAGGCCAGCGTGCCCTGATCGTCTCGCCGCCACGCACCGGCAAGACCGTTCTTCTGCAGAACATCGCCCACTCGATCACGCACAATCATCCCGAATGCTAT
>JASHVN010000137.1 GCA_030044555.1 Xanthobacteraceae bacterium
CCGAGCCAGATCACCGTCACCGGAATGAGCGCCGACTTGGGCAGCGGATAGAACAACTCGACCAGCGGATTGAGAAACACATCGAGCAGGCGCCAGCGCGCCATCGCCATGCCAATCCCGCCGCCGACTACGATGGCGAGCAGGAGACCCACGGCGCCGCGATAGAGCGAGGCGGCGCCGTTATCGACGAGTTCGCCGTCGCGCATCAGATCAACCCAGGCGACCGCGACTTTGCTCAATGGCGGCAGGGCCAGCGAGTCGACGATGTTCAGCCGCGCCACGGCTTCCCAGGCGAGCGCCAGCAGCAACAGCGGCAGATAGCGCAACACCACGGTTTTCACGGCGCCTTGCCCTCCTGCGCCTTGAGCACTTCGACGCGCACCAGATCCCAGAGTTCGTCGACCTTTTCGATGAACGCCTTCTCGCGCACGACGCCGGGACCGCTCTTGTTGAATTTGGTCTCGACCAGGGCCTTGATCCGGCCCGGCCGCGCCGACATCACCGCGACGCGGTCGGCGAGATAAACCGCCTCCTGCACGTCGTGCGTGATGAAAATAACGGTCTTGGGCGTGCGCTGCCAGATGCCGAGGAGTTCGGTCTGCATCAGCGAGCGCGTCTGCGCATCCAGCGCCCCGAACGGCTCGTCCATCAACAGAATATTGGGATCAAAGGCGAGCGTGCGCGCGATCGCTGTGCGCTGCTTCATGCCGCCGGAAAGTTGCGAGGGGTAGCTGTCCTCGAACCCGCGCAAGCCGACGAGATCGATGAAGGCCTGGGCGCGCCGCTCGCGCTCCGGGCGCGGCAAGCCCTGCCGTTCAAGGCCGTACAAAATATTGCCGCGCACCGTCTTCCAGGGAAACAGCGCGAAGTGCTGGAACACGATGCCGCGGTCCGGCCCAGGCGCCGCGACCGGCTTGCCCTCGACGGCGATGTGGCCCTTTTCAATCGGCAGGAACCCGCCGACCAGATAGAGCAGCGTGGATTTTCCGCAGCCAGACGGGCCCAAAATGGCGAGGAACTCCCGCGGGCGGACCTCGAGCGACACGTCGGCAAGCGCGAGCACCGGCTTGCCGCGCGGCGGCCGGTAGGTGTGGTTCACCTTGTCGATGACGATTTGCGCTCCGGCGTCCATCAAGTCCCCATGCGTCTCCGGAAGTCCCGTGCGTTTCCGGCTTCTTCTTTTTGCGGCCGGCGGGCGGCACCCTACCCGGTGTGACCGGAGAGACCAAGCTGTGCCGATGCCGCGCCGCTTTCCCGGCGTCCGTCAGGGTCCTTGGACGATCCTCTGGCGGATATACGCAATGACGGTTCCGGCAAAAGCCGCTATATGTAAGCCACGGTATTTGCCTTGGAAATTCTGATCGGAAAACTCTGATATGGAGCGCTCGTTCAAAAAGGAAGTGGATGCGCTGCGGCTCGGCGCCGGGGAGGTTTTTCGCGGCGAAGGCATCCTCGCCGTTACCAAGGCGCTGTTGCAATCAGGCGTGAGCTATGTGGGCGGCTATCAGGGGGCGCCGGTCTCGCACCTGCTCGACGTGATGGTGGACGCCGAGGATCTGTTGACCGACCTCGGCGTGCATGTGGAGACCTGCACCAACGAAGCCGCCGCGGCCGCCATGCTTGGCGCCTCGATCAATTATCCGCTGCGCGGCGCGGTGACCTGGAAATCGATCGTCGGCACCAATGTGGCCGCCGACGCGCTGTCGAACCTGGCTTCGCCCGGCGTCATCGGCGGCGCGCTCATCGTGCTCGGCGAGGATTACGGCGAGGGCGCGAGCGTCATTCAGGAACGCTCGTATGCCTATGCGATGAAATCCTCGATGTGGCTGCTCGATCCGCGGCCCGATCTGCCCAGCATCGTCCGCATGGTCGAGGCGGGATTTGAGCTGTCGGAAGCCAGTCACGCTCCGGTCATGCTTGATCTGCGCGTGCGCGCCTGCCACGTCACCGGCGAATTCGTCGCCAAGGATAACCGGCAAGGCGCCTATAGCGGCCGGCATCGTCTCGACGGCCCGCCGCGTTTCGAATACGGTCGCCTGGCCCATCCGCCGGTGATCTTCACGCAGGAGCGGCTCAAGGTCGAAGAGCGCCTGCCGGCCGCGCAAAAATTTGCTCGCGAACACAAGCTCAACGAAACGATACCCGGCGCCTGTGACGACGTCGGTCTCGTCGTGCTCGGCGGACTGACCAACAATTTGCTGCGTGCGCTCGCCCGGCTTGATCTCGCCGACCTTTACGGTGCCTCGCGCCTGCCGATTTATGTGCTTAATGTCGCTTACCCACTGATCGGCGACGAGGTGCAGGACTTTTGCGCGCGTAAGCGTGCCGTTCTCGTGGTTGAGGAAGGTTCGCCCGAATATGTCGAGCAACAAATCAACGTCATCCTGCGCGGCACCGGCAGTGAGACGCGCGTGCTCGGCAAAGGCTGTTTTCCGAGAAGCGGCGATTACACGTCCGACGTCTTTTTGCGCGGCATTTCGTCGTTCCTGACTGAGACGCGCCCGGCCGGCATTGACGCAGACGCCGTCGCGGCGCGCGTGCAGAAGATGCTCGCGCACAAGCCCGCAATGGTCGCGGAAATCGGCGACATTCCGCCGCGACCGCCGAATTTCTGCACCGGCTGCCCGGAGCGGCCGGTATTCGCTGCCATCAAGCTGGCGCAGCGTGAAATCGGTCCGGCCCACATCAGCGCCGATATCGGCTGCCATTCATTCGCGACCTTTGCGCCCTTCTCGCTCGGCAATTCGATCCTCGGCTACGGCATGTCGCTCGCCAGTGCCGCCGCTGTCGGGCCCAACATGGCAAAGCGGCCGATTGCGGTCATGGGCGACGGTGGCTTCTGGCACAACGGGCTGATCACCGGCGTCGCCTCCAACATGTTCAACAAAGGCGACGGCGTGCTGATCGTGATGCAGAACGGCTACGCGTCGGCCACCGGCCAGCAATATCTGCCGTCGAGCAAGAGCAACCGCAGCGGCACGCCGACCGGCATCAGCATCGAAAAGACCTTGCGCTCGCTCGGCGTCACCTGGCTGCGCACGGTGCGCACCTATAGCGTGGCGAAAATGACGGCGACGCTGAAGGAAGCGATGCGTACCGCCGAACGCGGGCTGAAGGTGATCATCGCCGACGGCGAATGTATGCTGGCGCGCCAGCGCCGGCTGCGCACCGAGAAGGCCGAAAAGCTGAAAAACGGCGAGCGCGTCGTGACCACGCGCTTCGGCGTCGACGACGAAATCTGCACCGGCGATCACTCCTGCATCCGGCTCTCCGGGTGCCCATCGCTGACCGTCAAGCCAAATCCCGATCCGCTGCGAACGGACCCGGTGGCG
>JASHVN010000019.1 GCA_030044555.1 Xanthobacteraceae bacterium
AGAATGCCGCCTATGCCGAACGCTATCGGCGAGAGGTGGAAAGAGTGAAGGCGGCCGAAGCCGCACGCGCTCCCGGCAAAGGCGGTCTGGCCGACGCCGTCGCCCGTTATCTATTCAAGCTGATGGCCTATAAGGACGAATACGAAGTCGCGCGGCTTTACACCGACGGCTCGTTCGCAAAGCAGGTTGAGCAGGAATTCGACGGCAATCATCTTCGCTTTGAATTCCATCTCGCGCCGCCGCTCCTGGCGCGCCGTGATAAAGCGACCGGCCTGCCGCGGAAGATGAGTTTTGGGCCGTGGATGCTCCCTGCCTTCAGGCTGTTGGCGAAGCTCAAAGGGCTGCGCGGTACGCCGTTCGATCCGTTCGGCCGCTCGCTCGAGCGCCGCACTGAACGCAAACTGATCGTCGACTACGAAGCGATGCTTGATGAGGTCGTGGCGAAACTCACTGTCGAAAATCACCATCTCGCCGTTGGTCTCGCCGCGATACCAGAAAAAATCCGCGGTTTCGGCCACGTCAAGCAGCGCCATCTTGCCACTGCCAAGGCCGACGAGACGGCGTTGCTCGAACAATTCCGCGCCGGCTCGCCGGTGCTGCTCAAGGCGGCCGAATAGGTCCCCGGCTCCGCGGACCTTTGGCGTTCGCAATACGTTAGAGCATGATCTCGAAAAGTGGAAACCGGTTTTCGGATAAGATCATGCTCAAAGGAAAAATCTAGAGCTTGATCCGATTCAATCGAATTGGATCAAGGTCTAGCCTGCGGGGCGCGTGATTTCGAGAGCCGGGACCAGGCTGAAGCCCATGATTGAAACGCCAAGCGCTGAAACACCAAGCTCTGAAACGCCAGTCTCCGAAACACCAAGCGTTCCCGCGGCCGCAAACGCGCCTGCCGAAGACTCTCCGGCAGTCGCGGACCATGAAGCGTCGGTGCCGGAGAAATCGGTTGAAGCGCCGCCCACCGCGTCAGCATCCCCGCCCATGAGCGAAGATTTGCCGGCCGCGCCCGCCGAAGCAACGCTGCCTCCCGCGCCGGTGCTGGAGATGACAGAGCCCGCCGCCCCCGCCGAAGCGAGTCCGCACCCAGCGCCGGAGCAAGAGACAATCGAGGCGACCGCGCCGAGCGAACAGCCCCTCGAGCATGGCATCGGCGTACTTCTCGTCAATCTCGGCACGCCCGATGCGGCCGATGCGCCGGCCGTGCGGCGCTATCTGAAGGAGTTTTTGAGCGACCGCCGCGTCATCGAGAAAAATTCCCTGATCTGGAAGATGGCGCTCAACGGGATCATCCTGCCGCTGCGCTCGCGCCGCAAAGCCCACGACTATCAAAGAATCTGGAACCACGAGACGAACGAATCGCCGATCAAGACCATCACCCGTTCGCAGGCGGAAAAACTCACCGGCATTCTCGAGCCGAACGGCAAACCCGTCGTCGTCGATTGGGCGATGCGCTACGCCAATCCCTCGATTGCCTCGCGGCTGGACGTGCTGATCAGGCGCGGCTGCGACCGAATCCTGGTCATGCCGCTTTATCCGCAATACGCGGCGGCCACGACCGCGACGGTGTGCGATGAGGTCTACAGATACGTGATGAGACTGCGCCGGCAGCCGGCGCTGCGCATCCTGCCGCCCTACTTCGAAGATCCGCACTACATCGAGGCGTTAGCCGCATCGCTCAACACAGAACTCAAGGCGCTGCCATTCGAGCCCGACATGATCCTCGCGTCCTATCATGGCATGCCCAGGGAATACGTCGCCAAGGGCGACCCCTACGAAAGCCAATGCGTGCGGACGACAGAGCTTCTGCGCACGCAGCTCGGGCTCGACGAGAACAAGCTGATGCTGACGTTTCAGTCGCGCTTCGGACGCGGCAAGTGGCTCGAGCCTGCCACCATCAAGACGGTGAAGGCCCTGGCCAAGAAGGGCATGAAGAACCTGGTCGTGGTGACGCCCGGCTTCGCCGCCGATTGCCTGGAGACGCTGGAGGAGATCGCGGTCGACAACGCCCGCATGTTCAAACGCCACGGCGGTGAGAATTTCGCCGTCATCCCCTGCCTCAACGACAGCGAAGCCGGCATGCTGATGATCTCGCAGCTCGCCAACCGCGAGCTCGAAGGCTGGGTGTGAACTTGCACCGCTGCTTGCGCCGGTGAAGCAATCAACCTCTCGTTAACCATAGCCGTTTTAAGTCCGTTAACCATCGGACCGCGGCTCGGCGGCCGGTGCTGGTCGTCGCGGCCCGGCGGATGGCAGGGGAATTGCGCGCGGCCGGGACGAGGAGGTCGCTGGTGCCGCGCCGTCGCCGATCGCTCAGCATCATCGGCCTGGCCGTGCCCACCCTTGCGGTTCTCGCCCTCGGTAGCTCAGCCGCAATAGCACAGACGCCGCCATTCAATACCGGCATTGATCTTTTGGCGCCTTCGCCAGAAGGAAATCCCGGCACCCCGCAGCGCTTTCAGCAGCGGAATGACGATGCGGCCGCGGACGCAAACGACGATACGGCCGCGGACACAGATGAAGCGGCGCCTCTCGGGTCGTTCGTCGCGCCTTCGCGCATCGGCGCCACGCCGGTTTACGGAACCTCGCCCGGTTTTGGCGCCGGCAATACCGGCTTTGATCCGACCAACACCGGCACGCACCCGCTCACGCAAGCGCCCGCGGCGACCACCACGGCGCAAGCGGAGCCTGACGCAACATTCGAGCCGGTGCCTGCCTACACGTCACCGCCGCCGCCGACCCCGCCGCCAGCCCTGCCCCTGGCGCCGCCTGACGTGGAGCCGCTGAAAGCGGCGCAGCGGCCCGGCGCCGTCCTGCCGGGCGTCCCCGAGACTTTGCCGGTGAGCAATCCGCCGGCGCAGGTCTATCCAAAGGCGGCGGCTAACCGGCCGGGCGCCGTTCTGCCGATCCAGCCGGCGACCGACTTCTCGGCGTTCATGCCGTCCGCCGAGACGCCAGCGCCGGGGACGCCGCCGCTCAATACTTTGCTGCCGGGCGTACCGCAGCGCCCGCTGCCGATCGCCGAAGGCGACCCCTACGCGCCGCTCGGCGTCCACGCCGGCTCGTTTCTGCTCTACCCTTCCGTCGAACTATCGGGCGGCTACAACTCCAATCCGGAAAACGTGCCGCACGGCCCCTCCTCGTCGCTGTTCGTCGTCGCACCCGAATTGCAGGTGCAATCGGATTGGTCGCGCCATTCGCTCACCGCCGACATCAAAGGCACCTACAACGAATACGGCGCCGATCTCAGTCCGTCGCTCAACGCTCCCTATCTCGACAGCATCATCGATGGCCGTATCGACGTCCGGCGCAACACCCAGATCCTGCTCGAGAACCGCTTCCTTCTCTCCACCAACAATCCGGGCAGCCCGAACAATCAGGCCGGTCTCGCCAAGCTGCCGATCTACACCGATGTCGGCGGCACGCTGGGCCTGGCGCAGACATTTAATCGCCTGCAGCTGACCGCCAAGGCGACATTCGACCGGATCAGCTACGAAAATTCCGTGCTCACCAGCGGCGAAGTCGTCAGCAACGCCGACCAGGATTACAATCAATATGGCGGCACGCTGCGGGCGGGTTACGAGCTCGATCCCGGCTTCAAGCCTTTCGTCGAAGGGGGCGGCGACGAGCGCATCTACGATCTGGAATTCGATGGCGCCGGCCTGCAACGCAATTCCACGGGCAGCAGCATCAAGGTCGGCAGCGACGTCAATCTGTTCGGCACGCTGACCGGCGAGATCGCGGCGGGATATCTCGAACGCGTCTACAAGGATCCGACCCTGCCGACGATCAGCGGTCCGACTCTTGACGGCTCCTTGATCTGGCAGGCAACCACACTGACCACCGCCAAGTTCACCGCGGCCTCATCGGTGACCGAGTCGATCGTGCCGGGGACGTCGGGTGAATTCAGCCGCGCTTTCAATCTCGAGGTCGATCATGCCTTTCTGCTCTGGCTGATCGGCACCGGACAATTGGGCTACGAGCACGACAGTTACGTCGGACTTGGCCGGCAAGATAATCGCTATTTTATTTCCGGCGGCATGATCTACAAATTGAGCCGCGAGCTGCAGCTCAAGGGCACGGTGCGGGAAGATTGGCTCACGTCAAACGTGAGCGGCGTCGCCTACGACGCGACGACGATTCTTGCCGGCGTGCGCCTGCAGCGCTAGCGCATGATCCGGACAAAGTGTGGAGCGGTTTTCCGAAAAGATCATGCGCAAACAAAGAGCCAAAGCGCGATGATGATTCATCCTCAAATCATCACGCTTTAGTGGAGCAGTTTTGACATTCGCTACCTCCAAGCCGCGAACGCGTGAAGCGAATGTCAAATCCAAAAGCTCCATTAGTCTAGTTTAGCTCGCTTCACGCGTTTGGCTCGAAGCTAGCCGCCGTTGAGTTCGCCGAGAATCTTTTTGATCTCGACGCGGAAGCCCGGCGCAATGTCCTCCCGCTCCAGCGCATAGGAGACATTGGCGGCGAGAAAGCCGACCTTTGAACCGCAATCGAAGCTGCGGCCCTCAAATTGCAAGCCGTAGAAGCCTTGCGTGCGCGACAACTGGATCATGGCGTCGGTGAGCTGGATTTCACCGCCGGTGTCGCGCTCCTGGGTCGCCAAAATGTCGAGGATTTCCGGCTGCAGGATGTAACGGCCGGTCAAGATCAGGTTCGACGGCGCCCGATCGGCCGGCGGCTTCTCCACCATGCCGGTGATCTCGAACATCTTGCCTTTTTGCGCGCCGACGCCGACGACGCCGTATTGATCGATCCGCTCGAGCGGCACCTCCTCGACGGCGACCACGTTGGCCTTTTCGTTGAGATCGCGTGCGGCGTCCATCATTTGCGCCAGGCAGCCGCGCGCGTGCTGCACCAGCACGTCCGGCAACAACAGCGCGAACGGCTCGTAGCCGATCAGTTCCCGCGCACACCATACGGCATGGCCCAAGCCCAAGGGCTCCTGCTGGCGCGTGAAGCTGGTCGAGCCGGGAATCGGAAGATCCTGGCTCATGAACTCAAGCGCCTTGTGCTTCTGGCGCTCGAGCAGTGTCATTTCCAGCTCGAATTGGCGGTCGAAATGATCTTCGATGACGCCCTTGTTGCGGCCGGTCACAAAAATGAAATGTTCGATTCCGGCTTCGCGGGCTTCGTCGACCACATGCTGGATCAGCGGCCGGTCGACGACCGGCAGCATCTCTTTGGGCATCGCCTTGGTCGCCGGCAGGAAGCGGGTGCCAAGCCCGGCGACCGGAAATACCGCTTTGCGGACGGTCTTCTGCATATATCCTTATTTCCTTGAGGGACTGGGCTGCCGCTCGCTAATCATCGGCAGAATACGATACGTTCGCGTGGCATAATACCTGCGGGAGCCTCGACAAGCCCTTTTTATCCAACTCTTGCCCAATTGCCGGTCCAATTGCCGGTTGAAGCCGGAACGAAGCATGAAGCCGCGGCAAAATCCATAGCGATGCGGCTTCGGCTGCATGGCTGTGCCGTAAATGGCTGTGCGGTAACATGAGTACGCCAGCGTAGTCCGCGGCCAAGTCTTGGCGCCAAGTCGTGGAGGCCAAGTCTTGGAAGCAGTCGCGGCGGCGAGCGAAACAAACCGCGTATTAAGGGTTCTCCCACACATAGCAAAGTCCACCCGACGCGATTGCAAACAACCGAGACCGCCCGCATGGCATTCTCCAAGCTGATTTTGCCCCTCGCCGCGGTAACGCTTGTCGCCGCCAGCCTTGTCCATCCGGCAGGCGCGCAGGAAAGCCCGCCCGCCTGGCTGACCCGGTTGTTCCAACCGCCGGCGGCGTCGCCAGTTCCAGCACCGACCGATGCAACGCCGCAATGGAGCGGCCAATCCGGCGCCTCGGGCGATCCGAGCATGACGGCCGATGCCATCCGCGCCGCTGCGGCCGATTTTGGCAATTGCCTCGACGCGCTGTGGCCCTATGCCGCGCAGCGCGGCATCACGCGCGACGATTATCTCCGCTTCACCGCCGGACTGACCCCGGATCTGAGCATCATGGATAAGCTCGATGCCCAGCCGGAATTCAACAAGGCGACCTGGGACTATCTCGATCTTCTGGTGAGCGACGACCGCATTGCGCAGGGCAAGGCGCTGCTGGCGCAATACGCGCCGACATTCGCGGCCGTGGAGCGCGCCTATGGGGTTGACCGTTACATCATTGCGGCCATCTGGGGCGTCGAATCCGATTACGGCACGAAGATCGGCGATCGTCCGGTGCTGCGCTCGACCGCGACTCTCGCCTGCGTCGGCCGCCGCCGCGATTTTTTTCGCGGCGAGTTTTTGGCGGCGCTGGAAATCCTGCAGCGCGGCGATATTCCGCCCGATCGCCTGGTCGGATCGTGGGCCGGCGCGTTCGGCCCGACGCAATTCATGCCAAGCTCGTTTCTGCGCTACGCCGTCGATTTCGACGGCAACGGACATCCCGATGTCGTCGACTCGATTCCCGACATGATCGCCTCGACCGCCAATAATCTGAAAACGGACGGTTGGATCCCTGGCGAGACCTGGGGCTACGAAGTCGCGCTGCCGCAACGCTTCAATTATCTCTTTGCCGACTCGTCACGGCAGCTGAGTGTGCGGCAATGGGAAAGCTTGGGGATACGCCGCGCCAATGGCGAACCGTTTCCCTACCCTGCCGAACGCGCGAGCTTGCTGTTGCCAGCCGGAGCGCGCGGGCCTGCTTTCCTGATGCTGCAGAATTTCCGCGTCATCATGAAGTACAACCCGGCAGAGGCCTACGCGCTTGCCACCGGAACTCTCGCCGACCGGCTGCGCGGCGGTGGCCCGCTCATTCATCCGTGGCCGCGCGACGAACGGGTGCTGTCGCTGCAGGAACGCTATGAGCTGCAGGAGCTGCTGGCGCAGCGCGGTTTCAAAATCGGCGAGCCCGACGGCTTTATTGGCCCGCAGACCCGCCTGGCGATCCGCAGCTTCCAGGTCTCTGTCGGCGAAATTCCCGACGGTTTCGCCTCAAGCGAAGTGCTTGATCGGCTGCGGCAGCGGTAAAGCGCGCCGTTCCGCGGCCTGCAGCATGATCCCGAAAAGCTTGCCCTCGGACTTGATCCGGGGGTGGAAGCCGGTTTTCGGATAAGCATGCCCTCGGGCTTGATCCGAGGGATCATGCGCAAACAAAGAGCTAAAGCGCGATGATGATCCATCCTCAAATCATCGCGCTTTAGCGTGAAAATTACGCTGCGTCGCGGGCGGCCTTTTGGCTGAGCAGTCCGGCCTCGACCAAAGCGGCGCGGATGCGCTCGATCTCGGCGCGTGAGATCTTCACCAGCGGCGGGCGCACCACCGCACGCGGCAGGCGTCCGAGCAGCACCAGAGCTTCCTTCATGCGATTGTGCATGTCGGCCCATGGTTCGGAATAGAACACGCGGGCGAGCGGATAGATGCGGTCGTTGATCTGCCGCGCCTGCGCGAGATCATTGGCCTTCACTGCATGAAACAAAGCCGATTGCAGATCGGCGATGACGCTGCCGGAGCCGGAGAGCAGGCCATTGCAGCCCAGCACCAGCGAACTGAAAAGCCACGCGCTGTGGGTCGAGAGCACGTTGACCGCAGGCTTGCGGCTCTGCAATTCGCGCACGTGCATTTCGTGCTGGGCGACGTTGCCGCACCAGTCCTTGATGGCGCGCAGCGTCGGCACCTCCTCGCACACCTTGAGAAGCGTGTCGCGCGGATAACCTTGGCCGGTCGCCAGCGGATACTGGAAAGCGATCAGCGGCAGGCTGGTGGCGCCGGCGATGCGGCGGAAATGCTCGACCGCCATGGCGGAGGACTGGCCGAGCGTGAACGGCGCCGGCGGGAAAACCAGCAGCGCCGAGGCGCCGCCCTCATCCGCCATTCGGGCGATGCGCGCCGCTTCCAGGCTGCCGTCGGCCCAGATCCCGTTCACGATCGGCAGCTTGCCGCCGATTTCATCCTGGGCGATGGCGAGCACGCGGCGCTGTTCGTCGAAGGTGCAGGAGGCGACCTCGGTCGAGTGGGCATTGATGGTGATGGCGGAGAGGCCCTGGACCGCCGCGACATCCTGCAGGTGCTTGCGGAAGCTCTTCTCGTCGATTTCGAGATCGTCGGTGAACGGCAGAATCACGGCCGGAATAACGCCGTGCGGTATATAGTGGGCGTGGCGGGGCATTTTTGGCTCTCCTTCCCGCATCGGGCTGGGGGCTGCAGGTCCCACGACCTATATCACGCTAGCTCCCTCTTTTGCTAAGACCCTGTGATGACCCGGACCCAAATGCCCGAGAACCCCTTTTTCGCCGCCTGGACCACGCCGGACGGCGTGCCGCCGTTCGATCGCATCAAGCCGGAGCACTTCCGGCAAGCCTACGACCACGCCCTCGCCGAGCACGAAACCGAGATATCGGCCATCGCCGCCGATCCACGGCCGCCGAGCTTCGACAATACGATCGCCGCGATGGAGGGCAGCGGGCGGGCACTGACTCGCGTCGACAACATTTTTCACGTGCTGGCCGGCGCTCACAGCAACGAGGCCCTGCTTGAGATCGAGCGCGACGTCGCCCCGCAGATCGCCCGCCATCGGAACACAATCCATACCAATGAGGCGCTGTTCCGCCGCATCGATGCGCTGTTCAAAGACATTGCAACGCTGGCTCTGACTGCCGAGCAGAAGCGCGTGCTTGAGCGCTATCACATCACCTTTCGCCGCGCCGGCGCCGGGCTCGATCCCGTTGCCAAAAAGCGCCTGGCCGAAATCATCGAGCGACTCGCCGCTCTGGGCACCGCCTTCAGCCAGAACGTGCTCGCCGACGAACAGGCTTTTGTGCTGTCGCTTCGTGACAAGGCGGAGCTCGCCGGCCTGCCGGATTTCATGCGCGAGGTGATGAAATCGGAAGCCGCCGAGCGCGGCCTCGACGGCTACGCGGTCACGCTGTCGCGATCGAGCGTCGAACCGTTCCTGCAATTCTCCGCCCGCCGCGACCTGCGCGAGAAGGCCTTCCGTGCCTTTATCACGCGCGGCGACAATGGCGGCCCGACCGACAACAAGGCGATCATCGCCGAGACCGTGCGGCTGCGCGCCGAACGCGCCCGCCTGCTCGGCTTTGCCGATTTCGCCCATTACCGGCTCGACGACGCGATGGCGAAAACGCCGGACGCCGTGCGCGACCTGCTCGACGCGGTTTGGCTGCACGCGCGCGAAAGGGCGTTGCGCGATCGCGACGATCTGCAAGCGCTGCTTGCGGAGGAGGGCGGAAATTTCAAATTGGCGCCGTGGGACTGGCGTTATTACGCGGAGAAGCTGCGGCAAAGACGGTGTGATCTCGATGAGGCCGCGATCAAGCCGTATCTGAGCCTGGAGCGGATGATCGAGGCGGTCTTCTATACGGCCCAGCGCTTGTTCGGTCTCACCTTCCGGCCACGCGGCGACGTACCGGTCTGGCATCCCGACGTGCGCGTGTGGGAGGTTCGCGGTTCCGACGGCAAGCCGATCGGCCTGTTCTTCGGCGATTACTTCGCGCGCCCGTCGAAGCGCAGCGGCGCCTGGATGACATCTCTACGCGATCAGGAAAAGCTCGCGGGCGATATTCATCCGCTCATTGTCAACGTGTGCAACTTCGCCAAAGCCGCCGAAGGCGAGCCGACGCTGCTCAGCTTTGACGATGCGCGGACGCTGTTCCACGAATTCGGCCATGGGCTGCACGGCCTTCTCTCCAATGTAACCTACCCGGAGATTTCCGGCACCAACGTCGCCACCGATTTTGTCGAGTTGCCCTCGCAGCTCTACGAGCATTGGCTGGAGCAGCCGGACATCCTTCGGCGCTTCGCGCTGCATTACCAAACTGGCGAGGCCATGCCGGAAGATCTGCTGCAACGGCTGATCGCGGCGCGCAATTTCAATCGCGGCTTTGCCACGGTCGAATATGTCGCCTGTGCCTACGTCGATCTCGATTTCCATTCGCTGCCACCTGCCGACGAGGTGGAATCCACGTCTTTCGAGGCGACCGCGCTGTCGCGCATCGCCATGCCGGAGGAAATCGTGATGCGCCATCGGCCGCCGCACTTCGCGCACATCTTCTCCGGCGGCGGTTATGCGGCCGGTTATTACAGCTACATGTGGTCGGAAGTGCTCGATGCCGATGCGTTTGAGGCATTCGAGGAGACGGGCGACATCTTCGATCCCGCAACGGCGAAGCGCTTGCACGATTTCGTCTACGCGGCGGGTGGGGCACGCGATCCGGCCGAGGCCTACAAGGCGTTTCGCGGGCGGCTGCCAAGCGCGGACGCGCTTCTGCGCAAGCGCGGCTTCGCCGAGCCCGCGAACACCGCTTCAGCGGCCTGAAACATGGCCGATCTGCACAGCGCCGGTCACCGCCGTGGCGTCGCGTGCGCGCCGCATTTTGCGGCTGTCGAAGCCGGCCGCGCCATTCTCGCCGATGGCGGCAATGCGATCGAAGCCATGCTGGCGATGGCGGCAACGATCGCCGCGGTCTGTCCGCACATGAATCATCTCGGCGGCGACGGATTTTGGCTCATCCGCGAGCTATCCGGCCGCGTGCGCGCGATCATGGCGGCAGGGCCCGCCGGCCGCGATGCGCAGCGCGAGCTTTATCGCGGCTATGAAACGATCCCGTCACGCGGACCGCTGGCGGCGCTGACCGTGCCGGGCGCTGTCGGCGGCTGGATGCTGGCGCACGAAGCAGCGATCGCCCATGGCGGCAAGCTGCCGCTCGATGTTCTCCTCGCGCCCGCCATCGCCCATGCCCGCAACGGCTATGCGGTGACGCGCAGCCAAAAGCGACTCACGAAAGAAAACCTCGACCAGCTGGTGGGCGTGCACGGCTTTGCCGCGACATTTTTGTTGGACGGCAAAGTGCCTGAGGTTGGCGCCATCCTTAAGCAGGAGAAGCTTGCCGACACGCTTTCGCATCTCGCCCATGCCGGCCTCGACGATTTCTACCGCGGCGATGTCGGGCGCGAGATCGCCATCGATCTGGAGCGCCTCGGCAGCCCGGTCGCCCGCCAGGATCTCTTGCACTACAGCGCCACGCTCGCCGAGCCGCTGCGGCTGCAGCTGAACTGCGGCACGATCTACAACACCGATGCACCGACCCAGGGCATCGTGTCGCTAATGATTCTTGCGTTGTTCGAGCGGTTCGCCGTCCGCACCGCGGAAACTTTCGATCACGTGCATCTGCTCATCGAGGCGACCAAGCGGGCGCTGCGCATGCGCGACCGCGCCGTCACCGATCCGGGCCATCTGTCGCATCCGCTCGAACGCTATCTCGACGGGCGCTTCATTTCGGGCGAGGCCATGAAGATCGACCGCCGCAAGGTGGCGCCGTGGCAGCCCAGGTCAAGCGAGGGCGATACGGTGTGGATGGGCGCGGCCGACGCGAACGGCCTCGTCGTTTCCTACATCCAATCGCTCTATTGGGAATTCGGCGCCGGCCTGGTGCTGCCGCGCACCGGCGTGCTGATGCAGAATCGCGGCGCCAGCTTTTCGCTCGTTGCCGGCGCGCTCAACATGCTGGCGCCAGGCCGGCTGCCGTTCCACACCCTCAACCCGGCACTCGCCGAGCTCAACGATGGCCGCGTCATGGCCTATGGCACCATGGGCGGCGACGGCCAGCCGCAGACGCAAGCCGCTCTGTTCACGCGCCATGTTCAATTCCGCGAGCCCCTTGCCGATGCCATCGACCGGCCGCGCTGGGTGCTCGGCCGCACCTGGGGCGCCCCGATGGCAAGGCTGCGGATCGAGCCGCGCTTCGACGAGGCGCTTATCGAAGAGCTTGCCGTTGCCGGCCACGACATCGAAGTGTTGGAGGAACCTTATTCCGATGTCATGGGCCACGCCGGCGCCATCGTGTTGCATCCCGACGGCAGCCTGGAAGGCGCACACGATCCGCGCGCCGACGGCGGCGCGGCGGGCGTGTGATCGCTCTGTTTAGTCCTTTGCTGCGCCCAGCAAGCAAAGATATTCCCACGCCATGGTGGCGCCCGCGAGCGCGGTAATCTCCGCAACGTCGTAGGGCGGGCACACCTCGACCAGATCCATGCCGATGAATTGCAATCCGCGCAGCCGGCGCAGGATCGCCTGCGCCTGCCAAGTGGCGAGCCCGCCGACTTCCGGCGTGCCCGTCCCCGGCGCAAAGGCCGGATCGAGCACATCGATATCGAAGCTCAGATAAACCGGCGCCTCTGAGATCACCTGGCGGATTTGCCCGGCGACGGCCGCTGGTCCTTGCTCGTGCACCTCTTGCGCCGTGATGATGGTAACGCCCTGGGCCAGCGTCCAGTCGTGCACCGCGCGCTCGACCGGCGAGCGGATGCCGATTTGAATCATGCACCGCGGCTCGATCAGTCCCTCAGTGATGGCATGATGGAACACGGTGCCGTGCGCAAACGGCTGGCCAAAATTCTCCGTCCAGGTGTCGACATGCGCGTCGAAATGGATCACGGCGCATGGGCCGCGCCGCTTGGCCAGCGCACGCAGGAGCGGCAGCGTAACGCCGTGATCCCCGCCCAGCGCGACGAGGTGGTTGAGTAGCGCCGCCTGTTCCTCGATCGCCGCAACACTTTGGGCGATGTCGCCCAGCGCAATGGCAAAATTGCCGATGTCGGCCAAGTCCGTTGCGGCGGGATTATTCCAGTGCACCGGGTGGTCGCCGTCGACCAGCATGCGGCTCGCCTGGCGGATGGCGGCCGGGGCGAAGCGTGCGCCGGGCCGGTTGGTGGTGCCGAGGTCGAAGGGAATGCCGGCGATGCAAAGCGGCGCGCCGGAATCGGCGCGGCTGATGCCGAGGAATGTCGGCGAAGTGGAAAACGTCGCGACGGCAGCCATCGCTACGCCGACAGCGTGAACAGGAACACGGCGGCGGCGACGACGCAGGTCCAATCGCCGCGCGGCGCTCCCTGCGCGGCCGCCACGATCGACTGCGTATCGACGATGAGATT
>JASHVN010000138.1 GCA_030044555.1 Xanthobacteraceae bacterium
ACGATACCGTAACAGCCGATATCGAGCGCCTGCTTGGCATGCCATTGCGCCATCTCCACGCCGTTCACCGGGACGCGGACCATCGGCGTCACGCCCGGCACCACTGAGGCGGCCTTGGCGATCTGGGCGCGGTTGAGCATGTATTGCAGGCAGTCCCGCAACAGCCGCCCGTCCCACGGATTGTGCTCCATTTCGAATACGCAGCCGTCGAATTTCGATGTGCTCATGGCGATGGCGCTGTTGATCTCGGCGGGCGCGAAGCAGGTCAATGCATGTTGACCCGCTTCGAGTGCGCGGATGACGCCATTGAGCCTCGGTAGTTCAGCCATTCCCTGGTCTCCCAATCGATAATAGCCACCCTACCAGATTATCGGGCGGGTTTGACAATCATGCTGAGCGCCGTAGCATCCGGCCCGAACCGAAAACCCGAGTAGCGAAAACCCAAATAGCGAAACCCAAGTAGCGATGGTGCCATGATTATCGATTGCCACGGCCACTACACGACCGAGCCCAAGGACCTGCACCGCTTCCGCAAAGAACAGACCGCGGCCGCCAATGCCAAGGACAAGGCGGCGATGCCCCCGCGCACGGCCTTGAAAATGTCCGACGACGAAATCCGCGAAAGCATCGAGCAGAACCAGCTTAAATTGCAACGCGATCGCGGCACCGACCTCACCATCTTCTCGCCGCGCGCCTCGGGCATGGGCCATCACATCGGCGACGAGAGCGTGTCGATCGAATGGTCGCAGATCTGCAATGACCTGATCGCGCGCGTGGTCTCGCTGTTTCCGCAGAACTTCATCGGGGTGTGCCAGCTGCCGCAATCGCCGGGCGTCGACCCGAAGAACTGCGCCGCCGAGATCGATCGCTGCGTGAAGATGGGCTTCGTCGGCTGCAACCTCAATCCCGATCCTTCGGGCGGCTATTTCAACTCACCGCCGATGACCGACAAGTCGTGGTTTCCGCTCTACGAGAAGATGATCGAGCTTGACGTGCCGTGCATGATCCACGTCTCCGGCTGCTGCAATCCGGCCATGCACACCACCGGCTCATACTATCTCAACGCCGACACCATGGTGTTCATGCAGGTCATTCTCTCCGACCTGTTCAAGACCTTCCCCAAGCTGAAATTCATCATTCCGCACGGCGGCGGCGCGGTGCCGTTCCACTGGGGCCGCTTCCGCGGCATCGCGCTCAATAACGGCAAGCCGGAGCTCGCCGAGATCATGGGCAACAACATTTTCTTCGACACCTGCGTCTATCACCAGCCCGGCATCGACTTGCTGACCAAAGTGGTGCCGATCGACAACATCTTGTTCGCCTCGGAAATGGTCGGCGCCGTCAAAGGCAACGATCCGAAGACCGGCTTCGGCTTCGACGACACCAAGCGCTACGTCGACAAGGCGCCGATCAGCGAGGCGGACCGCCGGAAGATTTTTGAAGGGAACGCTCTGCGCGTGTACCCGCGGCTCAAGGCGAAATTGCCGGCGCAAGCGACGGCGTAGCGACGCTCGGGGCGACCAGAGGACGTAAAGGTTGGCGAGAGCGAGGAAAAAAAAGGCATCGCCGCGGGCGCAGAGACCCCACGTCGTGCATATCGGACCTCGCGAGGTAGAGACCCGCGGCCTCGCTCCAGCGTTCTGGACCGACCTTTACCACCGGTCGATGACCGTCTACTGGCCGGTCTTCTTCGGCAGCGCCGCGCTCATCTTTGTCGTCCTCAATGCCGTGTTCGCGTTTCTCTATTGGCTCGGCAAAGATCCGATCGCCAATATCGCCCCTGATCTGCCCCGGCCGTTCAGCCTATTCTATTTCTCGATCGAGACGCTGGCGACGGTCGGCTATGGCGACATGCACCCGCAGACCAATTACGGGCATCTGGTCGCCACCGTCGAAATCTTCACCGGGATGTGCTTCCTCGCGGTGATGACCGGGCTCACCTTCGCCCGCTTCTCCCGGCCCCGCGCGCGCTTCGTCTTCGCCAGGCATCCGATCGTCGGTCGGTATCAGGGAAACCCGACGCTGATGATCCGCGTCGCCAACGCGCGGCACAATACGATCTCGCAGGCGACCGCGCGGCTATGGCTGTTTCGGCTTGAGAACACCAAGGAACGCGAGCAATTCCGCCGCTATTACGAACTGAAACTCGAACGCCGCGAGCATCCGATGTTCTCGCTGAGCTGGACGCTGCTGCATGTGATCGACAAGACCAGCCCGTTCCGCGACATGACAGCCGACACTTTTGCTGATGCCGAGGGCGCGCTGATTCTCAACCTCGATGGCGTCGATGACAACTCGGCACAGCGGCTCTATGCGCGGCAGATTTATTCCGCGCACGACATCCGCTGGCAGCATCGCTACGCCGACATCACCAGCACGTCGGCCGACGGCCGGCTTGTTCTCGACTATAGCCGCTTCCACGAGGTGGTGCCGGAGGAGAGCTAAATGCCCGCACCGGAAGCGAGCCGGCCCGATCGCCAAGCTGCCAACGCCAAGCCGCGCTTGCTCGGCAGCACTGGCTTTTGCCATTGTTCTAAAAGGCTAATGTGG
>JASHVN010000020.1 GCA_030044555.1 Xanthobacteraceae bacterium
CTTGGCGTCGGCGGCAGCGCCCTTGGCCTTGTCCTGGTCGCCGAGCACGACATAGGCGCGCACCAGCCGCAGCCAGCCGTCGACGTCACCGCCATCCGCGCGCAATTTGTCGGCGAGCTTCTGTACCATGCCGCGGACCATTTGCTCACGTTGCGCCTCGGGCATGTTTTGCGCAGCCGCCAGCTCCTGCGAGGTCGGCCCGGCTCCGGCGACCGGCTGGCCGGTAACGCGCGCCAGCGCCGCGCGGACGAAGCCGGCCCATGGCGCGCCCGCCGGCGCCTCTTGGAGAAGAGCGCGCCATTTGGCTGCGGCGGCGTCCTTGTTGCCGTCCTGCTCGTCCGCCAGGCCGAGAAAGTAGCGTGCCTTAGGGTCATGCGCGTCGTGCGCGATCGCCCGCTCAAACATCTGCTTGGCCTCATGGGTCACAACGCCGTTGGCGACGGCGGCCAGCGCTTCGCCAAGATCGGAGTCACGGGTGGCGGTTTCGCCATTGAGAGCCAGCGATTTGCGAAACGCCTGGACGGCGTCGTCGTAACGGCCGAGCCGCATATAAACCGGCGCGATCACCTGCCAGCCGGCGCCATCGTTCGGATTTTGTGCAAGATGCTGTTCCACCTGTCCGATGAGAGCGGCAATTGATTGATGGTCCGGCGGGCCGGCGGAGCGCGCATAAGCGGGCTCGCCGGGAATATTGGGCGAGCCGAGGGCGGCATAAAGGGCGACTGGAACGAGCGAAAGCACGATCAAAGCGGCAAGCGCCGCGGCGCGCCGGTGCCATAGGGGCTGCGGCGGGGGCGGCGGCACCTGCGTGTCGGCAGCGGCAAGCAGTCGGCGCGACACTTCGATCCGTGCCGCCTCCGCCTCCGCCTCGCCGATCAGGCCGGCGCCACGGTCGCGGCCGATCTCCTCCAATTGGTCCTGGTAGACAATAAGGTCGCTGCCGGCGCGGCCAGCGCGCGGCTTGCGCGCCAACGGCCAAAGAACGGCGAGAATTGCCGCAGCACTCATCAATGTAAAGAAAATCCAAAGCATCATGCCGTTAGTTCATTGTCATTTTGGCGGCTCCCAAGGTCCCCGCCTTTTGGCGGCTGCCAAGGACCGCCTCTGTGTGGGCAGCGCTTACGCCGAATTCTTACATCACGGCATGAATGCGGCTGCAATGGGAACCTCGTCGCGGCTTTTTTGCGCTGCCGCAGGCGAGCTATGGGCCATACCCGGCCGGCAATTGTGCGGCTTACGCGCGCGCGGCCTTGCGTTCGCTGGCCGCACTCTGCACTGCGACGTCGGCGGCTTTGACCAAAATCCCGGCATAGTCGGCACCAAATACAATGCGGCAGAAACGGACCGCCGCGTCGAACTGCGATTGCCGGAAAGGCCGCTCGGCATTGTCAGCGTGGCGTAACGCATCCAGCAGGATCTTGGTGCCGGTCTCGAGATATTGCGCGAGTTCCGAATAGGTGCGCATCGTCACTTCGCTGGCCGCCAATTCGCCCGCATAATGCCGGCAGACGCCGACCAGCTCGACCCGGGTCTCGACTTCGTGCACGTCGATGGAATCGAGCACCGACCCTGGCACGATCTCTTTGGTCGGGCGGGGCCGCAACAGGCGGCGGACGCGGCCCGGCGTCGTCTCAATTTCGGCCGCCAATATATTCGACACGGCGCTGCGGATCGCGGCCAATTGACGGCTCCAGGGCGAGTCCACCGACAGATCGATTTCGGAGCGCATGCCGCGGGCGGCGTCGTGCAGCCCTTTGAGCAGCGAGGCGACCGGCCGGCCGGCCTTAAGCTCCGACCGCAACTCCCCCACCATGTATTCAACCTCACCGAACACGATCGTGACAGCCAAGGCATAGGGGCTCTCGGCGATGCGCGTGGTGTCGTCGCTTTCGCGGGTGGCGATATAAATAAGCTGCCACGGTGCGGCGAGCCGATTTGCCACCATGATCAATCCGTAGAGCAACAGATCGCGCTTCTGGGCACTGCTGTTCTGCAGTGATTTCTGTGCGGCCGTCGTATCGATGTAGGTCTTCACCTGGTCGACGTGCTCGCGCTCAAAGATGCGAATATGTTCGGGCAGCCGGCGCGCCAATTCAGCGAGCTGATCGCGAACGGCAAGAATTCCGATGAGCGTCGTTACGTCTTGGATCGCCTGCGGCGTACCGACTTCCACGGAAAACCGCCGGCGCGCCTTTTCGTTGCTTTCGAGCGCGACAATCGCTTCTTTCATGCGCTGGAGAGCGCGCTCGTGAAGGGCGCGGACCAATTGTTCGACCTTGATCCGATCGTCCGCCAGCAAAGCGCGGTGAATGTCTTCACTCAGTGCCTTTGCTTCCGCAGGCATGAGGTCGCGGCCGATCCATTCCCAGATCGGCTCCAGCGATACGCGCGCCAGTCGTCCGATACGTTTGTGATCGGCCGGACCGTCGACCATGAACGGCTCCAGCGACGCGAAGAACCTGCGCGCGGCATCGCCGATGCGCGGCACTGGCTGGGAGGAAGCGCGGATGGTGCGCCGCAGTTCCTGCAATATGAGTTCGCTGCCGGCGACGTCGTCTTCTCGCAGCATGGAGCGCTCGAGCTCCGCGATCAGCATCGCTCGTGCTTCCGGCGAAAGGGATTGCAGGTATTCCCGCAGCCGTTCGATGGATGACCCATCGCTCGTCATCAGCACACCGCGCTCACTGGACTGCACCTTGGCCGTTCTAATCTCGCGGCGCTTAAGAAGGCGTTACGCAAAATGTCGGGGATTCAAGGGGGGTACGGGCCATCACCAAGCCCTGGCGGGTGCGCGGCCAGGCCGGCAACGGCAGTCCTGATGGAGAGGCGCGCTGGCGTCCGCGACCAGCGCCCACTTCTCGGCCCATAGCAGACAGATCAGGACCGGCAGCCCAACAACGTCAGATCGTTGGAGTTGCGTCGTTGGTGCATTGCCGATCCGCAGCGCACTGGTTAAGGTTTGCTGCGCTCTCATCGAGATTTCACCGGCTGGGTAGCGTGCGCGATGCGCTCCTCGTTGTCGCGCCAAAACGTCCAAGGAAAGAAAAAGAATGCGCGATCGCTTCCATCATCAGATCCAATTCCATCATCAAATCCAAAGTTCAATTGCGGCCTTGCTCCTTGCGCTGAGCATCCCGTTAGGGCTGATGCCACAGCCGGCGTGCGCGCAGGACTACCCGACGCGGGTCGTGCGCATTATTGTGCCCTATCCCGCCGGCGGCACCGCCGACGTCATGCCGCGCGTCGTCGCCAATTGGCTGTCGCACAAGTGGGGCCAATCGGTGATTGTCGATGACCGCACTGGCGCCGGCGGCAATATCGGCGCCGAGGCGGCCGCTAAGGCCGACCCCGACGGTTACACGCTCTTGGCCTCACCACCCGGCCCGCTGGTCATCAACCAAAACCTTTATTCACATCTCGACTTCGATCCGCTGCAATTCGTCCCGATCGTGGTCATGGGCCACGTGCCGAATGCGCTTGTCGTCAATCCGGACAAAATTAAAGCCAACACCGTGAAGGATTTCATCGCCTACGCGAAGGCAAACCCCGGGAAGATTACGGACGCCACGCAGGGCAATGGCACCACCTCGCAGCTGACCTCGGCATTGTTTCAGCTGATGACGAACGTCAAGCTGCAGAACGTCCCCTACCGCGGCTCCGCGCCGGCGCTGAACGATCTGGTGGCCGGCAACGTCGACTGCATGTTCGACAATCTCGGTGTGTCGATGCAATTCGTGAAGGCGGGCAAGCTGAAACTGATCGCCGTGGCGTCGCCCGAGCGCGTGAAATCGCTGCCGAACGTTCCGACCATTGCCGAGACCTTGCCCGGCTTTGCCGCAGTGACCTGGTATGCGCTTGCCGCGCCGCCGAAAACTCCGGCATCGATCGTCAACAAAATCAATGCCGCAGTGAACGAGGCGCTGCAGGATACCAACGTCGACAAACGCTTTGCCGATCTGTCGGCCGAGCCCGCCGGCGGCACGCCGCAGGCGACCGCGGCCTACTTCCACGACGAGGTCGAGCGATGGAAGAAGGTGATCGTTGCGGCACACGTCACATTGGATTGATCGCGCCATGTCTGCACGCATCATGTCTGCATGCACCATGTCCGCAAACGCCAGCTTGCCGCGGCCCGCGCTCCGAGTGCGGACACGAATCGGATCGGTTGCGACCGCAATCCTTCTCGCCGCCACTGTTCCGGGCGTGGCAGCCGCCCCCTACCCCACCCGCCCGATCAGACTCGTGGTCGGCTTCCTCGCCGGTGGGCCGACCGACATTCCCGCACGCTTCATCGCCGATCGCTTGAGCGCACAGCTCGGCCAGAAAGTCTATGTCGAGAACAAACCGGGCGCCGGCGGCATGATTGCGCTGAACGAGGTGCTGGCGCAGCCACGCGATGGCTACAATCTGTCGTTCTGCACCTATTTCGACGCGATCAATACGCTGCTTTACAAGAACGTCTCATACAAGCTGAGCGACCTCGCGCCGATCACCATGACCTCAAAGTA
>JASHVN010000021.1 GCA_030044555.1 Xanthobacteraceae bacterium
GGCAGCACCGCAGCCGCGTTCCGCGACCGCATCGCCCGCGACATCGCGAAATACACCGCCGTCGCCAAGTCGGCGGGCATCAAGTTCGATTGAGGGCGGAGCGCGTAGTGGCGCGTAGCGCGTAGGATGGGTTGAGCGGAGCGAAACCCATCGGCGGGCGGCGAAAAGAAAGCGATGGGTTTCGCAAGGGCTCAACCCATCCTACGGGCTAGGCGCCGGGCTACGCGCGCGGCGGCTGCATCACCATGGCGTGGATCGCTTCGCAATGGCGCACCAGGTTGCCGTGCGCGCTGACAAACCGCTTCAGCGGCGTGTCGATGTCGAAGAACCAGATGTTGGCGACAAAGCCATAGATGCCGGCGTCGATCGAGGTCGGCAGCGGCCCGTGCACATAGCCGTTCGCCGGAATGAGCCGCGCCAGCACGCCGAGATCGGCAAGCCCGCGCGCATAGGCCGCCTCCGGCGCGTAACGGCCGATGCCCGCATAATAGTAGCGCTGGAAATTGAACTCCTGCGCCTTGCGCAAGCCCTCGACGGTGAGCTGCGGATGCTCGCGTTGGAGCGCGTCGCGGAACGCCAGAAAATAACGCTCGTCCTTCCAGCGCGAATAGGACATGACCCAGTAGAGGTCGTCGAGCAGCCGGGTGACCAGGAGATCTTGATCGCGCTGCGCGGCGCTTAAATCCGCGTCGATCGTGAGGGCATATTTCCTGTTGAGGTGCGCGATAATGGTCTCGCTGTCGCCGATGGTCTCGCCGTCGTCGACGATGTAGGGCAACTGCCCGCGCGGCGCCGCCGACGCATCAAAGATGTGCTCGTGAACAAACGTCACGCCCGATGCACGATCCGGAAAAGTGGATGCCGGTTTTCCGAAAAGATCGTGCATCACTGACGTCAACCGCATGAAGGCAAAGACCTTCAGCCCGTAGCCGTTATTGTCGGCCACGCCGAACAGTTCCGGATAGGAATAGAGCGTGATCATGCGCGGCATTTTAGAGCATGACCGCGAAAAGTGGACACCGGTTTTCGGCTTCTTTCCGTCATGGCCTGGCTTGTCTCGGCCATCCACGACTTACTGCCGGACAACTGCAAGCCCATAGGATGGGTTGAGCGGAGCGAAACCCATCAAAGGGCGGCGAAAAGAGGCGATGGGTTTCGCAAGGGCTCAACCCATCCTACGGGCTACGGCTTGCCGGGCGCCCGTCCATGGACCGATCGGCGGGCAGGCGGACGATTTCCCACCGATTCGGCCCGCGGCCTGCTATGCCGACGAGGACTTTATCGATTGACCGAAAAGGGACCTTGATGACCGAGAAATCCAGTAAATACGAGGCCACGGCGCAATTCGCGAAATTGCAGCGCGCCAACGACGCCAAAAGCGCGACCGCCGATTACGAAACCGCAGCCGCGGCGGTGCGCGCCAAGACCGAGCGGCTCAGGGCGCTGCGCCTGGCGCGCGACGCCGCCGCTCCGCCGCCAGCGCCGGCAGCGCCAAAACGCAAGACCCGGAAAAAGAGCGAGGGGAGCTTGTCGAACTGGCTGGACGGTCAAGCCAAGGAAGGGCGCAACCGCTGAGCTGATTATCCGCCGGCGCGGCACGGACAGGCGCGCCGGCAGGGAGCATTCAATGCCGCTGCTGCGAGGCGAGGTGCAGGGCTACAATTTCGACCGGATGGTCGTCGAGTTCACGATGCTCGACCAGGACACCGTCGTGGCTTGCGCGATCAGCACCGCGGCGATGGATGATCTTGAGGACGGCCGCGCGCTGAAGCCGGAACAGCGCGTCGATCAATTCCTGCGTTTGCGCGACGTCATCGAAGCGCGGGCGGCGCGCAAATTTGTCGACGAGCAAATCCGGCCCGGCCGGCCTTTGGTGTTGCGCTCCAACGATTTCGTGAAATAGCGCGCGGCGCGCGCGTAGGATGGGTTGAGCGGCGCAAAACCCATCAGAGGGCGGCGCGAAGAGGCGATGGGTTTCGCAAGGGCTCAACCCATCCTACGGACTTTGCGATCGGTGTGGAACTGCCATGGAGAACGTTGATCAACAACCGACTGAGGTGGCTTTCATCGGCTTTGCCGAACGCGCCCAAGGCATACAGGAAGCCGCAACACCATTTATGAAATGGAATATAATTGGACTGAAGCAAACTTTGCTCTCATTCATCTGTCCCTTCAGCTTGGCTAGTCTCAAATGGGCAATCGCACTACGTTTTGGCGCTGAACGGAATTTGCGGCTAACTATAAAGGCGGACGATGGTGAAACTATAGGTTCCGTAGGCTTGGCCCTTGTCGCATCGCCACAGGACTTGAGCGAATCAGCCACTACTACACATGCTACAACTGATGGGACTTACGTCAGAAGCATGTTCGTTGATCCCTTAGCGTGGACCGTATTCCTATTTGACGCAAACGCCGAACCTCAGATGTTGATTCCCCGGCCTGGTCATTACTCAATCTGGAAGCTTTCGGCGAATGGCAGCGAAACAAATATTGGAAGTTTCAATGTCCTGCTATTGAATGCGATTCCCTTAGATGCGAGTCGCGTCGCTGCCATTCGTAGCGACCCAACAGCCGCCAAGTCAGTACGCATCGAACTTGGCTGTAAGAAGTGCTCGTCAAAACTTCGTGCTCTGGCATCTTTAGAAAAGAAGACCGAAGAAGAAGGATATGTGTGGCACGAAGACATTCCAGATAATTTTGATTGCGCCTGCGGAAGCACACATCTCGATGTACGCTCAATCAAGCACAATCTTCATGGATTATTGGGACACCCTATTTCCGGCATGTCGTCGCCAGTTTCAATCTCACCCCTATATGAACAAAGCATGCTGTTGGAAGTTCGCCGGCTGTTTGTTCAATTATTGGATCGCAATCCGCCCGAAGAAGCGATACAAAATTTCATTCAAGACAATCTGATCTTGCTACACCAGTTTCCCGCAGAAAAGTTGTTCTTTAAGCCGACCATACTAACCTTCTTTAAGGCAGACTTTGCAGTTCTTACTCCTCAGAAAGAGCTAATTCTCATCGAGATAGAAAATACAAAGACGCGTCTCATGAACAAGAGCGGGGACGCGGCGCAGCCGCTCAGTCATTCAATAGATCAGGTCCGCAACTGGCTGCATGTTGTTGATGAACACAGGGTCGCCGCACTGATCGCGCTGGGTATTGATAAAGTTAGTTCGATTAGAGGCGTAGTAATAGCGGGCCGGGACCACTCCTATGACCGTGAGCATTTGCGGCGCTTGAAGGGCTTTGACCGAGGTCGCGTAACGTTTTTGACCTTCGATGATATGGCTGCGAGTTTAGCCAGTTTGGCTGATCGCTTTAGACCTCAGCGAGCGTAGGGTAGGCAAAGGCGCGGAACGCGCCGTACCAAATTCTACTCTACCTAGGCTTCCTCAAAGCTGAACTGCTTAAGAGCGCCCGGGTCTGCGGTGCGCTTCGACGCGTCGAGGATTTCGATTCCAACGATACGACCTTCGTCATCGTAGTCGACGACAATGCCGTCGGCGACCTCCTCACTATCCTTAATCGGTCGGTCGGTTAGGTTGAGGTAGATCGCATCGGCCGCGTGATCGACTCTCATTCGCATGGCTTGGTCCTGTCGAAATAGGCGGTGATGACGTATTCCGGATCGTTCCGCGCGGTTACGACCCGCAACATAACATGCCGTCCCGGCAAACGCTTCAAGTAAGACCGGCGGCCGGCCTTGGTTTCCATTTCGTCGGGGTGGAGGAGAGCCTCCTCGACCCATTCCTTGGCAAGGCCGCGACGGGCGATCTGAAATTC
>JASHVN010000139.1 GCA_030044555.1 Xanthobacteraceae bacterium
AGGAGCCCGAAGGGCGACGAAGCAATCCAGAGTCCCAGTTCTTGGCCGCTGGATTGCTTCGCTTCGCTCGCAATGACGATTCAATCCGATCGGACTCCGTCCCCGCTCTACGTCACCGCCGTCGGCGCCAGGGCCTCGATGTCGGTGACGACGTCAATGACGGCGGGGCGGCCGGCGGCGAGCGCTTGCGCCAGAGCGGCCGGGAAGGCGGACGCATTCTCGACGCGAATGCCGAGCGCGCCCATGTCTTCGGCGATGCGGGCGAAGTTGACCTTGCTGAAGGTCCACATCTCGCGCGCCTTCTCGGTCTGCTGGCCGCCATAGACGCGATCGAAGCCGCGCTTGCTCTGATTGCCGCCGCCATTGTTGTTGACGACGGTGACGGCGGCAATGTTCCAGCGCGCGGCCGTCTCGATTTCCGCGATGTGATACCAAAAGCCGGCGTCGCCCGTGAAGGTCACCACCGGCCGGTCGGGGCAGGCACACTTGGCGCCGAGGCCTGCCGGAAACGCCCAGCCGAGATGGCCGGCGCTGCGCATATAGTTTTGCCGCGGACTTTTCAGATCGAACATGCCGCCCATCCACATGCCGGCATGGCCGGTATCGACAACCACGATGGCGTCGTCCGGCACGTGTTGCGACAGTTCGTGGCACAGCCGCTCGGGGCGCATCGGCACGGCGTCTGACTCGAGCGCGGATTTGTATTTGCTCCGCCACTCGCCGCAGATTTTCTGCGCCTGCGCGATCCACCCCTGGCGCCGGTCCGCGCTCGCGCGGTTCGCCATTTTGAGCATCATCGCCAGCGTCACCTTGGCGTCGCCGTTCACGGCGGCCTCGAACGGATAATTGCGGCCGATCGCTTCCGGATCGATATCGATCTGGACAGTCGGCGTGCCGATCTTCGGCACCGCCCAGAAATGCGTGGTCATGCCGCCGGTTTGGCTGCCGATGTAACAAACGAGATCGGCGGCATTGACGATCTTGTTGGCGCTCTCGCGCGAATAGGTGCCGGCGACGCCGACCGAAAGCGGATGATTGCCCGGAATCGAATCCTTGCCGTTGAGCGAGGTGGCCACAGGAATCGCCAGCGCCTCGGCCAACGCAACGAGTTCAGCCTGCGCGCCCGAGGCGCGCACGCCGCCGCCGGCCACGATGACCGGGCGCATGGACTCTTCGAGGAGCTTCAGCGCCGCGCCTACGCTCGCCTCGTCGGGCTGCGGCCGGAACGCCGGGACGCGGGCGAATTGTTGCTCGACGAGCGGCTCCATCTCGGCTTCCTCGGCGTCGATCTGACCTTCGTTGCCGCGGAATTGCAGGTGCACCGGTCCGGGCGTGCCGCTCGTGGCGACGCGGAACGCCTGCCGCACCATGTCGGGAAACCGCGCCACGTCGTCGATCGTGGCATTGAACTTGGTCACCGGCTCGAATGCCGGCACGTCGTCGACTTCCTGATAGACGTGGCGGAATTTGCTCTTCGGCTCGCGCCCGCCGGTCATCGCGATCACCGGCGAATGGGCGAGCCAGGCGTCGCGCAGGCCGGCGGCGAGGTTGAGGGCGCCAATCACCTGCGCCATGCAGATGCCCGGCTTGCCTGAGGCGCGGGCGTAGCCGTCCGCCATGTAGGCGGCGGCCTTCTCGCCATGAACATGCAGCCGCTTGATGCCGGTGTCGCGCCGCTCCATCTCGGCGAATGTGGTGCGCAGCACCGCGGGCACGTGAAACACGTGGGTGACGCCGTAGTCTTTGAGCATGTCGGCGAGGCATTGCGCGCCGGTCATTCTGCGGTTGTGGCCGAGCTGCATGCGAACGTTCCTTATTCTGAATCTTTATGGAGTCGGACCCTCACCCTCCCGGGCTCGACGATCCAGAGTTCGCCGACGACTGAGCGGGATGCGGCTATTGCGAGAAAGTCGCGCAGGCGGTCGAAAAGCCGCGGCAGCGACGCTGACCCGCCCAGCTCCAGAATGACAATGCCAGCTGATTGATGAGGCGGGAAACGGAGCACATGCCCGAAGTCACGATCAAGTGTGATCAATGTGCGCTCTTCGGTTACGCAGGCTTGGAAGACAGAATCATCAGAGGCGCCGCTAAGGTGCTGCTCGTGGACTGTTGCGACATCATGCCCGTTATCGCGCAGAAGACTGGCACCGCTGTTGCCGATATTTTCATCAAGTTTAAGCCTCACTCCGCCGGCTCCACCGGGACAGGAATGACGCGCTCGCGCGCGGCCTCGGCACCGTAGGCGATCGCGGCCAAGATATCGTCGCGGGTCAATGCCGGATAGTCGGCTAACAGCTCCGACTCGCTCATGCCACCGGCGAGCAAATCAAGAATCAGCGAAACCCAAATGCGTGTTCCTCTCACACAGGGCTTGCCGCCGCAGATCGCGGGATTAATGCTGATGCGGTCAAGAAGGATGCTCATGTCCATCGTACCCAAGCCATTGCATTACGATCGTTTCATACGGATACAGGCCGCGTAAGAAAGACGAGGGGCCACTCTGCCACACTCCACCGCAAACCTCTAATCGTTGAACACCGCCACGGCGCGGACCGGCGAGCCGGTGCCTTCGCGCCACTTCAGCGGCAGGCAGATGAACTGGAATTCGCCCTCCCCGAGCAGCGCCTCGAGATTGCACAGGCTCTCGAGATGCGTGATGTCGAGTTCGAGGCAGGCCTTGTGCACCAGCGCGTTGACCTTGCCCTCCGGACCCGGCCGCATCGAATCGATGCCGAAATGCACGATGCCCTGCTGCGCCAGCCATTCGGTCGCCGCCACGTTGACGCCCGGATTGTCGGTCGCATAGGCCGCCTTCGGGAAGGTGCGCGCGTGATGGCCGGTACACAGCAGCACCGTGCCTTTCTTCGGGATCGGCGCGCCGGCCTTGTCGACCGCCGCTTTCAGATCGTCGGGCGTGATCACGGCGCGAGGCGCGATGTGGCGCAGGTCGATGCAGATGCCCTGGACGATGCAGTTCTCCAGCGGATACTCGTTGATCGGCGTGCCGCTCTTGCCGAAATGGCGCGGCGCATCGATGTGGGTGCCGCCGTGATCGGGCATGGAGAAGAACATCACGCTATTGCCCTGGACGTTGCCCGAATCGGCGAAGGCCTCTTCGTGGGTCTTCCAGACGCCGTGGATGATCGGCGGCTGTCCCGGGTAGGACGGGGCGCGGTGATACAGTTCCCGGCTCAGATCGACGATCCGCATTGCAGATTCCTCCCTTGCGCTGGCGGGTTGGCGCGAACACTATCCTCGCCGCGAGACGACGACAACGCCGCCCGGGAGTAGCGTATGAAGACCTCGACCGATCGCATTCTCACCACCCATACCGGCAGCCTGCCGCGGCCGAAGCCGCTGATCGATCTCATTCTCGCCCGCGAAAAGAGCGGCACGGTGGACGACGAAGAATTCGAAGCCGAAACCGCGGTGGCGGTCGGGGACGTGGTCTCACGCCAGGTAAGCTGCGGCATCGACGTGGTCAGCGACGGCGAGATGAGCAAGCCGTCCTATACGACCTATATCCGTCATCGCGTCGAAGGCATCGCCCCGGACCCGCGCGCCGCGGAGAAGGGCATCGACATCATGGTCGGGCGCGACCTTCTCGATCATCCCGATTTCGGCCACAGCCGGCGGAGTTTTTCCGCCGTGGCGTTTCCCGGCTGCGTCGGCGCGCTACGCTACAAGGACCGCAGCGGCCTCGATCGCGATCTCGCGCATCTGCAAGCCGCGGCGCGGAAATCACAGCCCACCGAAGTGTTCATGACCGCGCCGTCGCCGGGAATTCTCACGCGCTTCATTATCAACCTGCATTATCCGAACGAAGAGGCCTATGTCGCCGCGCTCGCCGACGTGCTGAAGACCGAGTATCGCGCCATCGTCGAGGCGGGATTCGTTTTGCAGATCGACGCGCCCGATCTCGGTTCGGCGCGCAACAATCAGTACCGGCATCTCACCGACGACGAATTCCGTTCGAAAATCGCCGAGCGCAATATCGCCGCACTCAATGCGGCGACCGAAGGGCTGCCGGCCGACCGCATGCGGCTGCATATCTGCTGGGGCAATTACGAAGGCCCGCACACCCACGATTTGCCGCTTCTGAAAATCATCGACATCGCCTTCAAGGCGCGGCCGCAGGCGATCAGCATCGAGGCCGCCAACCCGCGCCATGAGCACGAGTGGGAAGATCTCAAGACGATCAAGATTCCCGATGACAAGATACTGATCCCCGGCGTGATCGACTCGACCACTAATTTCGTCGAACATCCGCGCCTTGTCGCCCAGCGCATCGAACGTTTCGCGGACGTCATCGACCGCGAGCGCCTGATCGCCGGGGTCGATTGCGGCTTCGGCACGGCGGTGCGGGCCGAGCCGATGGTGGTCGACTCCATCGTCTGGGCGAAATTGCGCGCGCTTTCCGACGGCGCCGCGCTCGCCAGCAAAAAGTTGTGGGGCGCGAAGGCGGCTTAGGGCGCCGCCTGCGTCATCACTGGACGGCGGAGCAAGACGTCCACGCGTTCGCCTCGTGCAGCGGATTTGCGCTTCCTGTGATCCAACGGCAAACTCGAACAGGAACTTCAGATCCAAAAACCACACCAGAAATCATCAAACTGCTCGTGTCCCTTTGCTTCCGAAGCGCGCATAAGGCCGCCGCCAGCACATGCGTGCTGTGAAATCGGAACACTTGCCTGACCCGGATCGAAGACCTAGACCTTGATCCGATCCGATTGAATCGGATCAAGGCCTGGATTTTTCCTTTGAGCATGCCCTGGAAACCGCCCATCGGGCGGCAGAAAACGTACATAAAATACTCGATAGAAAAAATACCCGGCAGAAAACACAAGGTACTCGAATGAACACCACAGCTCCCGCGCGTCCGTTCTCACCGAAAATCGATCGCAACTATCCGCCGCCGAAGCTCAAGCTGCCGCCGGGCGCGTGCGACACTCATTTCCATTTCATCGGACCGCAGAAGCAGTTTCCGTTAAAGCCGAACCACGTCTTCAGTCATCTCGAGTTCGAGGATACGCCGATAGAAGACTGGCTGAAGATGCAGGATGCGCTTGGTCTATCGCGCGGCTTGCACGTCCAATCGATGATGTACGAAAACAATTACGAGATCGTGCTGCACGGCCAGTGCCGCTTCCCCGATCGCCTGCGCGCGGTCGTGGTGCCGTGGTCGAACATCACCGACTGCGAGCTGGAGATCCTGACCAGATCCGGAGTGGTCGGATACCGCATCACGCACCGCTTGGAGCACGCGATCGATCAGCGCATGGTGGCGCGCACCCACGAGCACGGCTGGTCGATGCATTACCTCGTCAAGGCCGACGAGCAGGACGACTGGAAAGGACCGATACTGAAAACGCCCGGCCGTTTCGTTCTCGAGCACATGGGCGGGGTCGATCCATCAAAAGGAATCGACGGCGCCGGATTCAAGTTCGTGCTGCAGTGTCTGGACACCGGCCGCTGCTGGGTGAAGCTGTCGCCGCGTATTTCGCGGCAGGACACGTTCCCGTTCTCCGACACTGATCCGCTCGTCCATAAGCTGGTCGAGCATACGCCGACGCGGCTGTTGTGGGGCTCCGATTGGCCTCATCCGCAATATTTCAAACCGATGCCGAACGACACAGCCTTGCTGGATATGATGCTGGATTGGGTACCGGATGAAAGTACCCGCAAGCTGATTTTCGTCGACAACCCGGCCGAGATTTTCGGCTTCGCGCCGGCGCCCGCCGGTGCGCAGAGCGGAAAAAACTAGAGCATGATCCGGAAAAGTGGAAACCGGTTTTCGGAAAAGATCATGCTCAAAGGAAAAATCTAGCGAAGCTCGACACGGCCGTCGACCGCCGGCGGTCCTCATACGAGCGCAAGATCTTTGGAGAAACGCCCATGCGGGAGCAACAGCAGCCACGCTTCAGCCTGCCGGTGGCAGGCCTCGTCATTGTCGGCATCGTTTACATCATCTACGCCTGGGACCGGATCGTCTTTTCGATCGAACTCGTAGAGATCAGCAAGTCATTCGGCTTCAGTCTGGCGTCGGCCGGCTTTCTGGCCACTGTTTTCGTGCTGGGCATAGCGCTCACGGCTATTGCGGCGGGCTTTGTCGTCATGCGCTACGGCACGCGCGCCTCGCTGGTCGCCGGCGCCGTCATTTTTTCCGTTGCGACCGGTTACACGGCGATCGGTCACGGCTTGGCCGACCTGACCGTCGCCCGCATCGTCAGCGGTGTCGGCGAAGGCCTCTACAATATCGCGCTGTTCTCGTTCCTCGGCGGGCTGAGCGACCGCTACCGCGGAACGCTGACCGGCGTGGCGGCGTCGCTATTTGGCATCGGCTTGTTCCTGGGACCGCCGGTGGTTGCTGCGATCCTGAGTTTCAGCGGCCGGTGGGAAACGGCATTCTGGGTATTTGCGGCGGCGGGGATTGTCGGCGCCGTGCTCATCGGTCTCACGCTTCCCCGGCACGACATCGCTGGCGCCAAGGCGACGGGTCCCGTCACCTGGCAGCGCCTGCGCAGCGTCCTGGCGGGAAGGAACCTCGCGGTTGCCGTGGTGATGGCGATCAACGGATTCGGCCTCTATTCGTTTCTCGGTCTGTACGAGACGTTTTTGCGCACCGCGCATCGAATGGACTTGGCCACGGCGAGCGCCGTGTTCAGCCTATTTGGGGTCGGCAGCGTCGTCGGCGGTGCGCCGGCCGGCTATCTGGCCGATCGCATCGGTCGAAAGCTCTATCTGTTGTTGGGATTGATCGGCTGCGCCGTCTTTGGCGTCGCCGCCTTTACGGCAGCGCCGACGCCATGGCTGCTGGCAACGCTGTGCTTTCTTTTCGGCTTCACCGTCAACTCGATCTACACCAATTGCTACGCGCTGGTGCAGGATCAGGTCGCGAAAGACGATATTCCTCTGGGAACCGGAGTGCTGGCGACCATATACTTTCTGATGGGCGCAATTTCCGGTTATCTGCTCGTTCAGGCGCGGGATGCATTTGGCTGGGGCGCGGGGAGTGTTGTCGCCTATGGGGCGCCGTATATTGTGGCCGCGCTGGTTATCGTCGGCCTCATGCTTTTTGACCGCTCGCACGTTGCGCAAACGGATGGTCGTGCTACTGCGGCTTAAGTCCGGCGAACTTCACCACTTTGCCCCACTTCGCCGTCTCGCTGACGATGAACTTGCGAAAGTCGGCGGGCCCCATCGCGAACTCGCTGACGCCGAGAGCGGTCAGTCTTGCTTTGAATTCGGGGTCGGCCTGGATAATGCGGACCGCACCCGCAACCTTGTCGATGATCTCTTGCGGCGTGTTCTTGGGCGCGACGATGCCGTTCCAGCCGCTGGCGGTGAACCCCGGCACCGTCTCGCCGATGGTCGGCACGTCGGGCAATTGCTCGAGCCGCGCCGCCGTGGTCACGCCAAGCGCGCGCAACTTGCCCGCCTTGAAATGGCCGATCCCCGACGAGATGCCGCCGAAGCCGACCAGGACCTGACCGCCGAGCAGGTCGGTCACCATCTGATTCTCGCCGAAATACGGCACGTGCACCGTCTTGATGCCCGCCATCATGTTGAGGAGATCGACGCACAGGTAGGGCGGCGTTCCCGCCGAAGGCGAGCCGACATTCATGGTGCCTGGCTTGGCCTTGGCGGCCGCGATCAGTTCGGCGACGGTCTTTGGCGCAAACGACGGATTGGCCTCGAGTACGAGCGGAATAGTGTTCACGGTCGCGATCGCCGCCGTATCGCGGACGAAGTCGTAGGGTAGGTGAGCGAACAGCGTCGTATTGACCGCATTGGAGGAGGCGGCGAAGAACAGCGTGTAGCCGTCGGGCGGCGCATTGATGACGGCCTGAGCGCCGAGATTGCCGCCGGCGCCGGGCTTGTTCTCGACGACCACCGTTTGCCCAAGCTGCTGGCCGAGCCATTGCGCGGTGATGCGCGCGATAATGTCCACCTGACCGCCGGCGGGAAAACCGACAATCAGACGCACAGGGTGTGTCGGGTAGGATTGCGCACGTGCGAACCGCAACGAAAGCGGTAATGCGGCGGCCATTGCGGCTGATTGCAGGAATGTTCGGCGCGCAAGCTTCATGGCGTTCTCCCGGCAGCCGCCGCGGATCTTGTACGTGGACGCGGTGGGCCGATTGCTACAATATACAAAATCAAACGCAGCGTTGAGGCGGGTCCACGCGGGTGAAGGTCGCGATCGTCAACCTGGGAGAAATCGTTTCCGGCGACTGGCGCGCGCCTTTTGTCGAGGGCGATACGATCATCAGCGACGGCGAGCAGATTACGCTCGTCGGCACCGCTGCCGCTGCGGCAGTCGAAAGCGCCGACGTGGCCATCGACGCCGGCGGCATGACGGCGATCCCCGGCCTTATCGATTCACACGTTCACATCACCTTCGGCGATTACACGCCGCGGCAGCGCACGGTGGGCTTTCTCGAAAGCTACGTTCACGGCGGCACCACCACGGCGATTTCGGCGTCCGAGGTGCACGTGCCGGGGCGGCCGAGCGATCCGGAAGGCGTGAAGGCGCTGGCGCTGGCGGCGCAGCGCTGCTTCGCCACCTACCGGCCCGGCGGCATGCGTGTGCTCGCCGGCTCCGTCATTCTCGAGCCCGGCCTCAAGGCGGCCGACTTCGTCGAACTCGCGGTCAACGGCGTGCGCCTCGCCAAAGCCGGGTTCGGCGCGGTGAAGACGCCCTACGATTACGTGCCGCTGGTTCGCGACGCCAAAGCCGCGGGTCTGATCACGACATGCCACACCGGCGGCGCCTCCATACCGGGCTCGGGCGCGATCACCGGCGATCATCTGCTGGCCATGCTGCCGCACGTCTCGTTTCACATCAACGGCGGGCCGACGGCGATGCCGGATGCCGATTTCGAGCGCGTGATCACGGAGAGCGATATCGCGTTGCAGGTCTGCACGGCAGGCAATCTGCGCACGGCGCTTCTCTGCGCGCGGCTTGCTGAACAGCATGGCGCTTTCGACCGCTTCATCATCGCCACCGACACGCCGACCGGCTCCGGCATCATGCCGCTCGGCATGCTGTACACGATCGCCCATTGCGCCAGCCTCACCGATATGCCGGCGGAAAAATTCATCTGTGCGGCGACGGGAAGTAACGCGCGCGTCTATGGTCTCGATTCAGGTTTGCTCGCGGCCGGTAATGCCGCCGACATCGTTCTGATCGACGCGCCCGACGGCGGCACGCAAGCGACCGCGCTTGCGGCCATCAAGCACGGCGATATTGCGGCGGTCGGCGGCGTGATCACCGCCGGCGTCCCCCGCTTCGTCGGCAGAAGCCGCAACACGCCACCGACGACGCGCAAGGCACGCGTGGCGCGCTCAACGGTGATGCAGGATTTTTCGGCGTCCGCGCATTAGCAATCCTTCCTCGCCGGACCACTTTTGAGCAGGGGTAAAACGCGATAATATCCGTCCGGCCGGGTCCTATTGGTTCGTTTTCCCGACCGACAGGGGGACAAACAATGCGTTGCCAAGTAGCCCGTCTCACAGCCCGTCTCGCATTTCTGCCGCTTGCGATCGCTGCTCCGGGTTTTCTGGGCGCGCCGGCCTTCGCGCAGGACCTCACCGGCACGCTTGCAAAGATCAAGAGCTCAGGCGCGATCACGCTTGGCTACCGCGAATCGTCGGTGCCGTTCTCCTATTATGACAACAATCAAAAGGTGATCGGATACGCGATGGATCTCTGTTACCGCATCGTCGATGCGGTCAAGGCCGATCTGAAAATGGATAAGCTCGACGTCAAGCTCAATCCGGTCACCTCGGCGACGCGAATTCCGCTGATCGCCAACGGCACCGTGGATCTCGAATGCGGCTCGACCACCAACAATGCCGAACGGGAAAAGCAGGTCGCCTTCACCATCACCCACTTTGTCACCGCCAACACTTTCGTGGCAAAGAAGTCGGCGAACCTGAAGACCGTCGACGACCTCAAGGGCAAGACGATCGTCTCCACCGCGGGAACCACCAACATCAAGCAGATCACCGAGATCAACGCGCAACGGCACCTCAACCTCAACATCATCGCCGCCAACGACCATGCCGAGGCGTTCCTCATGGTGGAAACCGGCCGCGCAGCCGCCTTCGTGATGGACGACATCCTGCTTTACAGCCTCGTTGCCACCTCGAAGTCGCCCGGCGACTACGCGATCTCTTCTGATGCGCTCTCCGTCGAACCCTACGGCATCATGCTGCGCCGCGACGATCCGGCGTTCAAAAAGGTGGTGGATGCGGAAATGATCGCCACCTACAAGAGCGGCGCGATCAATGCGATTTACAACAAGTGGTTCCTCGGTCCGATCCCGCCCAAGGGCATCAATCTCAACGTGCCGATGAGCGCGGCCTTCAAGAAGGTGATCGCGAACCCGACCGACACCGGCGACCCGGCTTGGTATAAGGGTAATTAGGGTCAAAACTCATAGAGCACGCACTTTGACCCA
>JASHVN010000140.1 GCA_030044555.1 Xanthobacteraceae bacterium
AGGAGCCCGAAGGGCGACGAAGCAATCCAGAAATCGATATTCGCGGCTCTGGATTGCTTCGCGGAGCCTGTCATCAGACCGCGCGACTTCGCGCGGGTCCGTTGGCTCGCGATGACGATTCAATCTGATCGGACTGCGCTCCAGGAGGCCAGCACGCAAACCGCCCTCCCCCAGATCGCGGAGAGGATTAAAAATCATTCCGCCGCGGCCTTCACTTCGCGCGCCTTGATCGCCGCCCAGACGCGCGACGGCGTCGCCGGCATGTCGATGTGCTCGATGCCGAGCGGTTTCAACGCATCCAGAATGGCGCCGATCACCGCGGGCGGCGCGCCGGTGGCGCCGGCTTCGCCGGCGCCCTTGACGCCGAGCGGATTGGTGCGCGCCGGCACTTCGGTCAGCTCCGATTGCAGCTCGGGAAAATCGTCGGCGCGCGGCATGGCGTAGTCCTGAAAGCTGCCGGTGACGAGCTGGCCCTGCTCGTCGAACACGATGCGCTCCATCAAAGCCTGGCCGACGCCCTGGGCGACGCCGCCATGGATCTGTCCCTCGCAGAGCAGCTGATTCATGATCTTGCCGACATCGTCGACCGCGGCATAGCGCGCGAGCGTGACCATGCCGGTCTCCGGATCGATCTCGACCTCGCAGACGTGGCAGCCATTGGGATAATTCGGCGGCTCGGCCGCAAACGTGCCGGAGGCTTCCAGCCCGACGTCGAACTGCGCCGGCAGGTGCGCCGGCCGGTAGAACGCCCTGGCGACGTCGGTGAGCGGCAGCGCGCGGTCGGTGCCGACGATGCGGAAGGCGCCGTCCTTGAACTCGATGTCGCCGGCAGCGGCTTCCAGGATCATCGCCGCCATCGGCTTCGCTTTTTCGATAATGCCGTCGGCGGCGCGCTTGAGCGCGTTGCCGCCGACATGCATGGAGCGCGAGCCGTAGGAGCCGCGGCCGATCGGCACCGCGTCGGTATCACCCTGAACGTAACGGATATTTTCAAACGGCACGCCCAGCCATTCGTGCACCATCTGTGCGTAGACGGTGTTATGGCCTTGGCCGTGCGAATGGGTGCCGGCGAGTATCGTCAGCATGCCGCTCGGATCGAAGCGCAGCACCATGCGATCGTTGAACACCGCGGCCTCTTCGAGAAAATAGCCGATGCCGCGGCCACGCAGCTTGCCGCTCTTTTTCGATTCGGCGGCGCGCTTCCCAAAGCCGTCCCAATCGGCGAGCTTCAAACATTCATCCATCACGTGAACGAAGTCGCCGCTGTCGTAGGTGATGCCGGTGCCGACCTTGTGCGGCATGGCGGCGGCGGGAATGAAATTGCGCCGCCTGATCTCGATCAGGTCGATGCCCAGCGTGCGCGCCGCCTTGTCGAGCAATTGCTCGATCAGATAAGTCGCCTCCGGCCGCCCGGCGCCGCGGTAGGGCGCGAGAGGAATGGTGTTGGTGAGCACCGCGCGGCCGGCCGCGTGCACCGCCGGAATCTGATAAACGCCGGGCGCGAGCCGCAACGCGAACAACGGCACCACCACGGCAGCGCCGAACACATGCGAGCCCATATTGTGCAGGGCGGTCACCCGCATGCCTAAAATCTTGCCGTTCTCGTCAAGCGCCAGCTCGCCGGTAACCACCTGATCGCGGCCCTGCGAGTCGCCAAGGAGCGCCTCGGCGCGCGTCGAGGTCCATTTTACTGGCCGGCCGCCGACCTTGCGCGACGCCCACACTACCAGCGCGTCTTCAGGATAGCCGCCGTGCTTCATGCCGAAGCCGCCGCCGACATCGGGCGAGATCACCCGCAGCTTCGTTTCCGGAATACGCAACACCTGGCCGGCGACCGACGAGCGGGTGCCGTGCGGATTCTGCGACGTCGAGTGCAGCGTGTAGCTGTCGCTGTCGGGATGGTATTGGCCGATGGCGGCGCGGGGCTCGATCGCGTTGGCGGTAATGCGGGTGTTGTGGACCTTCAGCGACACGACGTGCCTGGCATTGGCGAAGGCTAAGTCGGTCGCGTCCTTGTTCCCCATCATCAGCGCGAAAGAGACGTTGTTGGGCGCCTCGTCCCACAGGGCCGGCGCGCCCGGCTTCACCGCATCCTCGACGTCGATCACCGCGGGCAATGTCTCGTAATCGACCTCGATCAGCTCGACGGCATCGCGCGCCTGCGCCACTGTCTCCGCCACCACGAAGGCGACGCGCTCGCCGACCGCGCGCACCTTGTCGGTGGCGAGGATCGTGCGCAGCGTGCGAAAGCCCTTCGGGCCGCCCATGTCTTCCGGCATGGGCGGCGCGAGGCCGCCAAGCTTGTCGGCGAGCACATCGGCGCCGGTGAGCACCGCGAGCACGCCGCTGGCCGCCTTGGCCTTCGCGGTATCGATGCGTTTGATGCGCGCATGCGCATGCGGCGACATGAGAAGCACGCCGTAGCACTGCTGCGGCAGATCGAAATCGTCGACATAGCGGCCGCGGCCGGTGATGAAGCGGGGGTCCTCGACCCGGGGGACGGGCTGACCGATGCCGAATTTCTTGTCCACGCGATTGCTCCTCGATCTGCGCCCTCATCCTGAGGTGGCCGCGCAGCGGCCCTCGAAGGATGCAACCGAGGCGCAGCGGCCCTCGCCCTTCGAGGCTCGCTTCGCTCGCAC
>JASHVN010000141.1 GCA_030044555.1 Xanthobacteraceae bacterium
ACCACCTCGCCCGCCGGCTTGTCCTCGCGGACACCTTTAAAGGACGCTTGGCGCAGCAGCCCGTCATGGGTGATGCCGCGGAATTCTGCCTCGACTACGAATTCCGGCTTCACCCAGATCACGTTCTTGCGCCGTTCAGTCGCCGGCACCGTTACCGGCGAGCGTTCGACGCGTAATTTTTCCAGGCGCTTCCACAGATCGCGCGCCGTGCCGTGGGTGTAGCCGGTGCCGACGCGGCCGGCATAGCGCAGCGCGCCGTTTTCGTGAAACGCCACGGTGAGTGCGCCGACCGCGCGCGGCATCGCGGTCGACGGCGTGAAGCCGACAACCACGAATTCCTGCGCGTTATGAAACTTGATCTTGACGAAGTTCTCGCTGCGGCCGGAGCGATAGGGCGCGTTGCGCAGCTTCGAGATAATGCCTTCAATATGCAGTCTGCGAGCGTGCTCGAAGACGACCTGGCCGTCCGCATCGAAATGTTCGACGTAACGGATCGGCCCGTTGCGGCTCGACTGCTGCAGCAGTCGAGCGAGTGCCGCCTTGCGCTCCACAAGTGGCTCTTCGCGCCAATCGCGACCATCGAGATAGAGGAGGTCAAACACCCAGTAGACGAAGCGGTCGGTGCGGCCGTCGTGCAGATCGGTCTGCAGCAGCGAAAAGCTTGACGCCCCCTTGTCATCCTCGACCACCAGTTCACCGTCGAGCAGCGCGGTTTCTGCCGGCAGCCCGGCGACCGCGTCCGCGATCGGTGTGAAGCGGTGGGTCCAATCTTGCCGATGGCGCGTGAGCAAAACGACCTCGCCATGGTCGAGCCGGGCCTCGATGCGGTAGCCGTCGAATTTTATTTCGTGCAGCCATCCTGCGCCGCTCGGCGCGCTCTCATGCAGCGTTGCGAGACTGGGAGGAATGAAATCCGGCAAAGGCGCACGCCGGCCGCCGGCCGCCGGCGGGTCGCTTTTCTTAGCTTCTGCGGTCTTGGCCGCGACCCTCTTTGTAGCGTTGGTCTTAGCGTCCGCAATCTTGGCGTTTGCAATCTTGGCATTTGCAATCTTGGCGTTTGCAGTCTTGACGCCTCCAGCCTTGGCCCGCGGCCGGGCCGGCGTCTTCGCTTGAGTTCGCGGCTTCGCTTTCGGCTTGGCTTTTTCCTTGGCATCCGCCTGCGCCCGGGCCGCACGCAACTCCTCGCGAAAGGCGCGCTGCGACTGCCGGCCGGTCTCCTTCTCGTCCGCGGCGCGATCGCTGTGCCACACCCGCTTCTTGCCTTTGCCGCCTGCGATCTCCTCAATCGAACGGCCGCTGACCACCGACAGCGGCTCTTCCTCTAAAATGTCCGCATCGCGGCCTGATCGGGCATACTCGTCCTTGCCCTTGATGAGCAGCCAATTGTCATGGCGGTCGCCGGGACGGCTGCGCATACGCACCAGATGCCAGTGGCCGTGGAGCTTCTCGCCGTCGAGGTCGAACATGAGGTGCCCCTTGGCAAAGCCCTTATGCGGGTCGCCGTCCGGCATCCAGCGTCCACGGTCCCAGATCAGTACGGTGCCGCCGCCGTACTCGCCCTCCGGGATCGTCCCCTCAAACGTGTTGTATTCGATGGGATGGTCCTCGACCTGAACGGCGAGGCGCTTGTCGTTGGGGTCGAGGCTCGGACCGCGGGTCACCGCCCAGCTCTTCATGACCCCGTCGAGCTCAAGCCTCAGGTCGTAGTGCAGCCTTCGGGCCGCATGCTTCTGGATCACATAATGGTTGCCGCCGCCCCGCCCTTGGCGACCGCGCGGCTCCGGCGTAACGCCGAATTGCCGTTTTTTGCGGTAGATCTCGAGCGCCACGGCATCTCAGCCCATCAGGCTAAAGGGTTTTGCGGTCAATGATAATTCGCACATTCCGGTCATTTTACCGCCACCGCCATGGCAAAAGCGCTGCTGCCTCCCTACCATAATACAAAAGTGGGGGTCGCGTTCGGGAGACTTAAGGCCTATGAACCAAGACCGGGTTTGGGAGTTCCTTAACTGGGCAATGCCTCAAATTGCCTGCGCTCGCCAATATGGTGTAAAAACTGCGAAATTTACGTGTTCAGGTCAGTAACTGGGCGCGCACTCAACCCCAAGAATGGCCGTTAGGCCGATAATAGACAAAAGTGGAGCTTAGGCGTGACCGTTCGCTCAACCCCATTGCTTGACCAAATCAAGACCCCCGACGACCTGCGGCGCCTCGACCCCAGCCAATTGCGCCAAGTGGCCGATGAGCTGCGCCAGGAGACCGTCGATGCGGTAGCCACCACTGGCGGCCATCTCGGCGCCGGGCTTGGCGTGATCGAGCTCACGGTGGCGCTGCATTACGTCTTCGATACGCCGGCCGACCGGCTCATCTGGGACGTCGGCCACCAGGCCTATCCGCACAAGATTCTCACCGGCCGGCGCGATCGCATCCGTACGCTGCGCCAGGGCGGCGGGCTCTCCGGCTTCACCAAGCGTGCCGAGAGTGAGTACGACCCGTTTGGCGCCGCGCATTCCTCAACCTCGATTTCCTCGGCGCTGGGCATGGCGGTTGCCCGCGATCTGCAGCACAAGCAGAACAACGTCATCGCCGTAATCGGCGACGGCGCCATGTCGGCCGGCATGGCCTATGAGGCGATGAACAATGCCGGCTCGATGGATTCGCGGCTGATCGTCATTCTTAACGACAACGACATGTCGATCGCTCCACCGGTCGGCGCGCTCTCGGCCTATCTGGCGCGACGGGTTTCCGGCCGCGGCTATCATCGTCTGCGCAAGATCGTGCGCGGGATTGCCAAGCGCATGCCGAGCAAGATGCTGCAGCAGCGCGCGATGGCCATGGAGCAATATGCGCGCGGCCTGGTCACCGGCGGCACGCTTTTCGACGAGCTCGGCTTCTTTTATGTCGGGCCAATCGACGGCCACAACATCGATCATCTGCTGCCGGTGCTGAAAAACGTGCGCGATATGAAGAACGGGCCGATCCTCGTTCACGTGGTGACGCAGAAGGGCAAGGGTTACGAGCCGGCGGAAAAGTCAGCCGACAAGTACCACGGCGTCGTCAAGTTCGATGTCGCCACCGGCGCCCAGGTCAAGGCCAAGGCCGCCGCGCCCGCCTTTCAGAAGGTTTACGGCGAAAGCCTGATCAAGGAAGCGCGCAAGGACGACAAGATCGTCGCCATCACCGCGGCGATGCCGTCTGGCACCGGCGTCGATCTGTTTCAGAAAGAGTTTCCCAACCGCACCTTCGATGTCGGCATTGCCGAACAGCACGGCGTCACCTTCGCCGCCGGGCTCGCTACCGAAGGCTACAAACCTTTCGCCACCATCTACTCGACGTTCCTGCAGCGGGCCTACGATCAGGTGGTGCACGACGTCGCCATTCAGCGGCTGCCGGTGCGTTTCGCCATGGACCGCGCCGGCCTCGTCGGAGCTGACGGGCCGACCCACGCCGGTTCGTTCGACGTCGCCTATCTGGGCTGCCTGCCCGGTTTCGTGCTGATGGCGCCGTCCGATGAAGCCGAATTGGTGAACATGGTCTCGACCGCGGTAGCGATCGACGATCGGCCTTCGGCGTTGCGCTATCCGCGCGGCGAAGGCTCCGGCGTGCCCATGCCGGAGGAAGGCAAGCCGCTCGAAATCGGCAAGGGCCGCATCGTGCGCGAAGGCACCAAGGTGGCGTTGTTCTCCTACGGCGCGCGGCTGCGCGAATGCATGAAGGCGGCCGACGAGCTTGCCACTTACGGGCTGTCGACGACCGTCGCCGATGCCCGCTTCGCCAAGCCGCTTGACGTCGACCTGTTGCTCCGCCTCGCACGCGAGCACGAAGTGCTGCTCACCATCGAGGAAGGCTCGATCGGCGGGTTCGGCGCTTTCGTCATGCAGGCGCTCGCCGATCACGGCGTGCTCGACCGCGGCCTCAAGATCCGCTCGATGGTGCTGCCCGACCTGTTCATCGACCAGGATTCGCCGAACGCCATGTACGCCAAGGCCGGCCTCGATGCCAAAGGCATCGTCGTCAAGACGTTCGAGGCGCTCGGCCAGAATGTTCGCGGCGAGACGGTGAAGCTCGTCCGCTCGTAAAAGCTCCCGCGACTGGCCTATATTCCGCTCATTCCCGCGCAAGCGGGAAATCCAGCTGGGGTGCCGCCACAAGGCATCCCGTCGCCGGGACGAGCGGAGCAAAGATGACTAAACAACGCGCCGATCGGCTGCTGGTCGCGCGCGGCTTGTTCGAAAGCCGTGCCCGCGCGCAGGCGGCGATTGCCGCCGGCCGCGTGTCCGCCGACGGCGTCCGCGTGCGCAAGGCCTCCGAAGAGATTTCCGACGCGGCAACCATCGCGGCCGAACCTGAGCACCCTTACGTGTCGCGCGGCGGCGTCAAGCTTGCGGCGGCACTCGATCATTTCGCCCTCGACGTGAACGACCGCGTCTGCCTCGATGTCGGCGCCTCGACCGGGGGCTTTTGCGAAGTGCTGCTTCTCCGCGGCGCGCGCCGTATCTACGCGGTCGATGTCGGCCGCGATCAGCTGCATGAACGGTTGCGCCGCAACGATCAAATCATCTCCATCGAGGAGACCGACATCCGCGCTCTTGATCCGTCGCGACTTGCCGAAGAGCCGGATTTCGCCAGCGCCGACGTGAGTTTCATATCGCTCAAGCTGGTGCTGCCGGCAGTGGAAAAGCTTCTGCGCAAGCGAGCGATGCTCGTTGCGTTGATCAAGCCGCAATTCGAAGCCGGGCGGGCCGATAGCAAAAAAGGCATCGTGCGCGATGCTTCCGTCCATGCCGCGGTCTGCGCCGAGATCGAAGCCTTTCTGTTGACACACGGCTGGCGCGTCAACGGAATAATCCCCTCGCCTATCTCGGGCGGTGACGGCAATCGCGAGTTCTTCATCGAGGCGGAGCGTGGTTGAGCGGCTCGTGATTGCGCGCATAGGTCAGCGCGGCGATGGCGTCGTCGATGGCCCCGACGGGCCGACCTATGTTTCCGGCGCACTGCCCGGCGAGACAGTTAGCGTCGAAGCCTGGCCCGGCCATCCTGACCGGCGCCAGCTCATAAGAGTAGAGACGGCAAGCGCCGAGCGCATTGCGCCGATCTGCCCGCATTTCGGTGTCTGCGGCGGCTGCGCCGTGCAGCATTGGCAGACCGCCGCTTATCGCGCGTGGAAGCGCGGCCTCGTGGTCGAAGCGCTGCGGCAGGTCGGGATCGACGCGCCGGTCGGCGATCTCGTCGACGCGCATGGCGATGGCCGCCGCCGCGCCGTGTTTCACGCCCGCTGCGGCACGCATGGCGTGCTCGACGTTGGCTTCTCCGCCGCGCGCGCCCACCGCGTCGTTTCCATCGATCGCTGTCCAGTGCTGGCAAAGAGCCTCGACGGCGCCCTGCCCGCCGCTTGGGCGATCGCCGAAGCGCTCACCGCTACGGACAACAAGCCGCTCGACATTGCGTTGACGGCGACCGATGCGGGCCTTGATATCGATGTACGCGGCTCGGGCCCGCTCAAAGCCCCGCTCTTAGCGACGCTGGCCCGCGTCGCCGCGGCGCAGAATCTGGCGCGGCTGACACGCCACGGCGAGTTGGTCGCGCAACGCCGCGCGCCGACATTGGGCATGGGCAAAGCGAGCGTGCCGCTGCCGCCGGCGGCGTTCTTGCAGGCGACGGAAGCGGGCGAGGCCGTGCTGGCGCAACTCGTTTTATCGGCGTGCGAAGACGCAAAGCGCGTCGCCGATCTGTTTTGCGGCGTCGGACCGTTCGCACTGCGGCTCGCCGAGCATGCCCGCGTGTTCGCGGCCGATAATGACGAGCCCGCCATCGCCGCGCTCAAGCGCGCCGCGGCGAGCACCTCCGGTCTCAAACCGATCGAGGCCGAAACACGTGATCTGTTCCGCCGTCCGCTTGTCGCGGCAGAGCTGAAACGCTTCGACGCGGTCGTGTTCGATCCGCCGCGCCAGGGCGCGCAGGCACAATCCCGCGCGCTTGCCGAAAGCGGCGTGCCGTTGCTCGTCGCGGTCTCATGCGATCGCGGCACCTTCGCGCGCGATATGCGCGTTCTCGTCGATGGCGGCTATCGCCTCGCCGAAGTCACCCCGGTCGATCAGTTCCGCTATTCCGAGCACGTCGAGATCGTGGCGCGGCTCGATCGCTGAATTGTTTGGACATGGTCCAGACGTAAAGTGCGGGCGGAGCGTCATTGCGAGGAGCGAAGCGACGAGGCAATCCAGTATCTTACGCTGGATTGCTTCGTGGGGCTTGTCATCGGGCCGGCCACTTCGGGCCGGACCCGTTGGCTCGCAATGACAAGCACGTCACGCCGCGGCGCGCACGCCGTCGGGAATTTGCAGCGGCTTGTTGGCGCTGTTGAGAAACTCGATGGTCATGAAGACCATTTCTTCGTCGCCGAGGTTTTCCAGATCGTGCACCTTGTATTGGCCCAGTCCATAGGTCTCGTGGCGGGTCTCGCCCGGCTTGTAAGTGTATTCGACGGTGGTGCCATCCATCAGGTGCTGGCGCCCCTTGCCGCCCGACACCGAAGTCCAGAAATAATCGAGCACGTGGCGGTGGAAGCCGATGCGCTCGCCGGGCGCGAGCCGGATGATCCACACCCGCACGCGCTCATCCTCGGAGAGCAGCGTCGAGCCGACGCAGCCGTTGTGGCTCTGGTTCTCGCGCTCAAACTCGGCCGCAATGGCGGGCGGCCACGCCGACTTGTCGGCACGATCGGTGGTCTTGTCCAGCATTGTCAAAGCCATGGTGTTCCTCCGGGGATTCTGGGCACAATATAGAAAACCAGCGCGGCTTTTGAAATAGCAGACGAAGCGGGCGGATTTCCTGACATGACGAAAGCTCCGCTTCGCGGGAATGAGCGGAGCAAGCGCAAAACACGCCGAGCGCTCGTGATCGGCGGCTCGATGAGCGGCTTGCTCGCCGCCATCATGCTGCACCGGCGCGGCTGGATCGTCGACGTTTGCGAGCG
>JASHVN010000142.1 GCA_030044555.1 Xanthobacteraceae bacterium
CCCGTCAACCGATATCGGCCATTTTATCGCGGAAAAGGTGCAGACCATTTCGGGCGTCGCCGACACCCGCACCATCATCACGTTCAAGGCCTTCGGGGCCTCGTAGCAGCGCCGCGTCGCAAAATCGGATGACGTCAGCGCTCAATCTTTCTTTTGCGGCGGCGGGGTCGGCCCCTGCCGTGGCGGCAAGGCGGCGATATAGGCCGCGATGGCGGCGCGGTCGTCCTTGCTGAGCTGGGACGTGTTGCGAATGACGTCGGCCATCGCCCCGCCGACAAAATCGCCGTCCGGCGTCATGCCGTCGGATAGAAAACTGGCAATATCGCCTTCCGACCATGGGCTCTTGGCGTTGTCGCCTTGGCGCAGGCCTGCCGGCGTGATGTTCGGCACCCAGTCTTTGCCGTCAGGCGTCGGCCCGCCGGCGAAGCGCTCGCTCTCGATTATTGCGCCGAGAGGATTGCGCGGGCTGTGGCACTCGGCGCAATGCGCCGGCCCGTTCACCAGATAAGCACCGCGATTCCACTGTGCCGATTTCACCGGGTCCGCCACGAACGGACCGCCGTGCAGGAACAACAGCTTCCAGAGTCCGACCATCCGCCGGATGTTGAAGGGGAATACCAGATCGGGCGGACGCACTGCGCCCGGCACCGGAGGCAGCGTTTTCAGATAGGCAAACAAATCGCGCAGGTCGGCAAGCTGCATGTGCCGGAACGAGGTGTAGGGGAAGGCCGGATAGAGATGACGCCCGCCCGGCGCCGTTCCATTCCACATCGCCGAAACGAAATCGGCTTCGCTCCAGCCGCCGATGCCGTCCTTGGGATCGGGCGATATGTTGGGCACATAGAAAGTGCCGAACGGGCAAGGCAGCGCCAGCCCGCCGCCGAGCCGCGTGGGATCGACCTTGTCGGGATCCGCATTGGGAACGGCGTGGCAGGAGGCGCAGCCGCCGGCATTGAACATGGTTTTGCCGTTGGCGAGGTTGGGCGTGTAGGGAGGCAAGGCCGAAGCCGGAACGGTCGCCGGTATGGTCAGTATCCAGAACGCGGCCAAGGCAAGGACGATCAATACGCCCACGATGACGCCCAGCCGCCGCGGCAGGCTTTTTCCCATTCCCCGGCCGCCATCCACGTTGCCTACTCCGTCCCGCAGCGCCGGCCTGGACTCTAGAGCATGATCCCGAAAAGTGGATACCGGTTTTCGGATAAGATCATGCTCCAACAATAAGCTAGAGCGGGATAACGGTTCAAAGAAAACCCATCCCGCTCTAGGTATTCAGACTGCCGACAGAAAGCGAACGTGCGTCATTGCCAAGCGCGGACGGGCAACCGCGGGCGAGACGCATGCGGGGCGCCCTGCGGACGCCCCGCCGCTCAACAATCGCCCTGATCCGGTTCAGCCCTTCTTCTCGACGCGATAGATCCGGTGACAGGCGCCGCAATCGTTCTTGCCGATATTGCCCAAAGCCGCCTTCAGCGTATCAACGTCCTTCACCGAAGCGTCGGCCGCCTTGGCATCGTTGGCGAATTTGGCAAATCTCGACTTGAAGTCGGCCATGTCTGACCAGACCTTGTCGGTCGGGCTGAACTTATCCGCCACCGGCGAGCCGCTCTCATTTTGGGAGCCGGCCGGATAAAGGTCCGGCATCTTTTGCGCCGCGTTCTGGAACGCCGCAAACATCTTATGCACCGCGGCCAAATCGAACGGTTTGGCGCCCTTGATCATGTCGGCGCCGATCTTGGCCTGATCGCCGTTGGCTTTCATCAGGTCCTTGCGCGTCTTGATGACGTCCTGCTGAGCGATGGCCACGCTCAGGCCGAGCGCAATGGCCGCAACCGAGGCGACGGCGGAAATAGTACGGATCATACGATGGTCTCCCTTTCGATGTTCGCGATCGATAATCAATGCACGTGGCCGCAGGCCGCGTGTTGCGGTGCTTGGCATCCGACGAACACTTAGCGGACCACATTATTCCCCGCCAATACCGGCGCGAAGCGGATGCCCTTCCCCGCTCACCGCGGACTTCCCATATGTGCAGCCAACCCAAAGCATTGCCGGGCATTCCTGGCACGCATCTTTAGCCATTCGAGATTCCATGAAAATCATCCCTCTGGGTAACGCCTTTCACGGCGGAGGCAAAGCCGCCGCCCACGAGCAACCCGCGCTGCCGGTCGAGGACGAAGCGCTGCTCGACGCCTATTCGCGCGCCGTCATCGACGTGGTCGACCGCGTCGGTCCGGCCGTGGTCGCCATCGCTGTCCGCGGCGGACAGGCCCCCTCGGGCAACGATCAGCGCGGCCGCGAACACGGCGGCGCCGGCTCGGGCGTCATCGTTGCGCCGGACGGCCTGATCCTCACCAACAGCCATGTCGCCGGTGCCGCCGGCCATGGCGCACGCATCACCGTCGCCACCGCCGACGGCCAGGATTTGCACGCCCGGCTTGTCGGCGACGATCCCGATACCGATCTCGCGCTGCTGCGCGTCGACGAGGCGGTCACGCTGCCGTCGGCACTGCTCGGCGATTCCAAGCGCTTAAAGCGCGGCCAACTGGTCATCGCCATCGGCAATCCGTTCGGCTTCGAATCGACGGTGACGACTGGCGTCGTCTCCGCGCTGGGCCGCTCCTTGCGCTCGCGCAACGGCCGCCTGATCGACGACGTGATCCAGACCGACGCGGCGCTCAATCCCGGGAATTCCGGCGGGCCGCTGGTGTCCTCGCACGGCGAGGTCGTCGGCATCAACACCGCGGTGATCATGGGCGCGCAGGGCATCTGCTTTGCGGTCGCCGCCAATACCGCGAATTTCGTGCTCGGCGAGCTGGTGCGCCACGGCCACGTGCGCCGCGCCTTCATCGGCATCGCCGCGCAGCAGATCGCGCTGCCGCGGCGGCTGCGTCATGCCGCTGGGCTCGATCAGGAGCGCGCGGTGATGGCGGGCAGCGTCGAGCCCGACGGTTCCGCCGCCCGCGCCGGCCTGCGCGGAGGCGATATCATTATCAGACTTGACGGCGAGACTATCGTTGGCGCCGACGACCTCGTGCGCGCACTCACCGGCGAGAAAATCGGCCGCACGGTGGCGCTTGAGGTTTTGCGCGGGACCGAGCGGCTGACGCTGTCGTTGGTGCCGGCGGAGCGCCGCAGGGCGGCATGATCACTGGCTGGGCGGTGCCGCCGCGGGAGCCATGGGGTGAGCAACACCGTTTTGCAGGTTGAGGATATTCATCTTCAGGCCGTTTGCCATGATGGTGTCGCCGGGTATTTGATCCGCCGTGCAAGGCCCGGTCCAGTTGGCCGTCAAGGTGGTGGTCAACGTGGGCATTCCTCCGCCCTGGCTTGTTATCACCATTGTATAAGCGCTCTCGAAACTGCCGGTGACCACCGTATGGGCGGTCCTGGTTTTCCCGGCGATCGTACAAACTGAGTCAATCGTTATCGTGTTGCCGGACCGCTGTATGTCGCGCTTTGAACATGCACGCTGGGACAATGCGCCGCCCATCGCCTGCAGCGCAGCATCCGTCTTGGCATCGACGCACTGCTTCATCGAGACGGTGTGGCCGGCCGTTTTGATGCTCAAATCCCACAGGCCAGCTTTACGCTGTGGCAGCTCAGCGGCCGAAGCGGCCGTCACGCCAAGGAAAAAAATAAACAAGGTTCTGTTCAACACGCTCATGGCTTCCTCCATGTCGCATAAAACTGGAATCTACCCTCGGGCTTTATGACGGGACGGGCCGTTCTGACTAGCCGCAAGTCTCCCGGAAAACATTTCTACGGCGGAAGACCCACGTAGAAGATCTCAATCGTCTCTCCAGAAACAACGAAACGGCCGCAGCTTGGAACTGCACGGCCGGCCTCCTACTTTACTAGCCCATTTGCAAGAACAAAACAGTGAAAGTGATCCATGACTGATCTCTCTGTTGACGCTCGGCTGCTCGCGAGCGAGCGCGGGGCGGCCCCGCACATTAACGCCTCAGTCGTGATCGTGGCCTCGGCCATTCTCGCCGCTGGCGCGATCGCGCTGACGGAAGCCTATTCGTGGCGTCAGGGCGCGCTGTTCCTGGTCGGCGGCGGGCTCGGCGTCGCACTTTACCATGCCCTGTTCGGCTTCACCTCGGCGTGGCGCGTTTTCATCGCCAATGGCCGCGGCGCCGGACTGCGGGCGCAAATGGTGATGCTCGCTGCGGCGGCTATCCTGTTCTTCCCGGCACTCGGCCACGGCAGCCTGTTCGGCCAGCCGGTGCATGGCGAATACGGCGCGGTGGGCATCTCCCTGCTCGTCGGCGCGTTCATGTTCGGGCTCGGCATGCAACTCGGCGGCGGCTGTGCCTCCGGCACGCTCTACACGGTCGGTGGCGGCAATGCGCGCATGCTGGTGACGCTCGCCTTCTTCATCATTGGCTCCGCGCTCGGTGCGTGGCACCTGCCCTGGTGGTCGGCGCTGCCCAACGTCGGAAAGATTTCTCTCGTCGCATCGTGGGGATGGATGCCGGCGCTCGCCGTCAGCCTCGTCGGCTTTGCGGCGATCGCCGCGCTCACGGTCGCGGTGGAGCGGCGCGTGCATGGCAAGCTGCGTAACGGCGTCGAAACCGACCGTCGCGGCTGGACCCGCTTTCTGCATGGGCCGTGGCCGCTCGTTGCCGGCGCCATTGCGCTGGCGCTGGGAAATTTCGCGACGCTTTACCTCGCGGGACGGCCGTGGGGCATTACCTCGGCGTTCGCGCTGTGGGGCTCCAAGATCTTCGCGGCGTCAGGCATCGACGTGGCGTCCTGGGGGTATTGGCAGAGCGCCGAGCGCGTCAAGGCGCTGCATGAGAGCGTCTTTGCCGACGTCACCTCGGTCATGGATTTCGGCATCATTCTCGGCGCGCTGCTCGCCTCCGGCCTCGCCGGCAAATTCCGTCCGGGCTGGAAGGTGCCGGCGCGCTCATTGGTCGCCGCCGTGATCGGCGGATTGCTGCTCGGTTACGGCGCCCGCCTCGCCTATGGCTGCAATATCGGCGCCTATTTCAGTGGCATTGCCTCGTCCAGCGTGCACGGCTGGGTGTGGCTCGCTGCGGCGTTTGTCGGCAGCATCCTCGGAACGTATCTGCGTCCGTGGTTCGGCCTGAGCGTGGAAGGCCATTTGGCAAAGGCGCAGGCCGGGCCGGCCGCGCGCGACTGATAGGTTACGCTGGCACCTCGCCCTTGAGCATCAGGCGATACAGATAGCGGCGCTCGTTCATGTCGTAGTCCGGATTCGCCTGGTGCATGACGCTGCGGTTGTCCCACAACACCCAGTCGCCATGGCGCCATTTGTGCCGATACTCGTATTTCTTCTGCGTTGCGTGCGCCATCAGCTCGTCGATCAGCTTGAGCGCATCGGCGTCGTCCATGCCGACAATCGATTCAATGCGCACCGGATTAAGGAATAGCGCCTTGCGGCCGTTCTCCGGGTGAGTGCGCACCAGCGGATGCACGCCGGACGGCGGCAGGTTGCGGCGGCTTTCCTCGCTCAGATGGCCGAGCGGGCGCGGGCTGTATTTGCTCAAATAGGCGTGCACCGCTTTCAGCCTGTCGATTTTTTGTTTGGTGCTTTCAGGCAGATCGTCATAGGCGTCGTGCATATTGACGTATTGGGTGTCGCCGCCGCTCGACGGCAGCTCGATCGCGAACAACGTGGTGGCCTTGGGCGGGCACGGATGATTGGAGTGATCGGTGTGAAAGGTCTCCCCCGGAATGATGCGCCGCCCGTTGACGAATTCGTCGTTCGACACGTACGACACGTCCGGATGGCCGGGGACGTGATGCTCCTCCTTGTCGTGCGGCTGCAATTCGCCGAACAATTGCACGGCACTCTTGAAGTCATCCGGCAAAAAACGCTGATCGCGCATCACCAGCACATGATGCTCGACGAACGCTTCGTTGAGCGACGCGCGAGTATCCGCGTCGATCCGTTGCCGGAAGTCGAGGCCGACGACTTCAGCGCCGGTGTGATCCGTCAGCGGCGTGAGGGTGAAGGACGCCATGAACGCTACCTCCACATTATTGTTTGTTGGCGGAACGGTATCGCCGCCCCCAGAGCGGGTCAAGCTGAGGACGATGGCGCGACGACTCAGGACGGATGCCGATATCGGTTCCTGCGAGCAAAGCAGACGTTTGGCCGGAGCGCCGAAACGGGGTTAACGACCCGTTGTTGATATTGAACGGCAGATTCCGCCATACGCCGGAAACCAGGCGGCTGACTTCGCGTTTGCCTCAATAACATCGCCTGCCAAACGAAAGGAAACCGCATGCGAATGTCAGCTAAAATCGCAGCAGCAGCCACATTCCTACTTATCGGCGCAGTTGGCCCGACGACCGCGATGCCCATCGCGACGTCGCCAGCGACGGCAATCGAGAATGCCAACCCAAGCCTCGTCCAGCAAGCTCGCTGGGTGTGCGGCCCTCGCGGATGCTTTTGGTCGGGTCCGCGTCGTCTTTACAACTTCGCTCCGCGACGGGTTCGCAGATGGAACCGCTGGGGACGCTTCCGGTAACCGGTGACGCTGATCGCTGGGGGAGCTTAATCGGCAGGTGCTGATCCTAGCCGCAAGCCTTTCTTGGCCCGATCGGCGCGCGACGGCGTTACGTCGCGGGAAGCGGCTCTTTTTGCTCGCCTGCGAGTGTCTGGATTGCGGTCTTCAACAGCCGTCGCTCCACTTGCTGTTGTCGGAGTAATGGCCGACTTGGGGCGATCACGACTTGGACCGATCACGACTTGGACCGATCACGACTTGGACCGATCGCGACTTGGGCCGATCACGCCTTGGGGCGATCACCCAAGGCGACGTGATTGACCCTTTCCGGAAAGCTGACATCGCTGAATTTTGTCCGGCCTAGATGGAGATCTGCCGTCCGATCTCGACCACCTGCCGGCTCGGCAGACGGAAGTAATCGGTGACGTGGGAAGCGTTTCTCACCATCGCGGCAAATATCTGCTCTTGCCAGTGCGGCAGTTCGGCGCCCTGCTCACGGTGCACGATGTATTCGTGGCCGACATAATACGTAACGTCGTCAAGCTCTGCACGGCATCCCAATTGCTGCGCTTGTTCGAGAAGGCGGGGAATGTCGGGGCGTTCCACGAAACCGAAATGCGCGGTGACGCGCCAGAAATTCTCACCCTCCAGCGCAACGCTTATGCGCTCGTCCGCGCGAACACGCGGCTTCGATTCCGTCAATATGGTGAGCACCAAGACACGCTCATGGAGTGCGCGATTGTGTTGCAAGTGCCACTTCAACACGGGCGGAACGCCGGTTTTCGTGCGCGTCAAGAACACCGCCGTGCCGGGCACGCGCGGAACGGCCCGCGCCTTGAGATCGGCGAGAAAATCCGCCACCGCGAGCGGCGCCTGCGCGAGGCGATGCGCGACCGCCACCGTACCGCGATGCCAGATAAGCATGACGCCGTAGACCGCCGCAGCCAGCAGCAGCGGCACGTAACCACCGTCGGCGATCTTCAACGAATTGGCGGCAAAAAATCCGCCATCGACAATCAGAAACAGACTGGCCAAGGCGGCGCTGGGCAGAATGCTCCACCGCCATACCTCGCGCATGGCGACAAACAGCAGACACGACGTCATCAGCATGGTCGCCGAGACGGCGATGCCGTAGGCGGCGGCTAGATTATCGGACTTGTGGAATAGAATCGTCAGCGCGATGGTGACGACCATGAGCAGCCAGTTGACCACGCCGACATAGATCTGGCCGTAGCCTTCCTCCGACGTCTGCTTGATGCGCATGCGCGGCAGCCAGCCCAGCTGGATTGCTTGCCGGGTCATCGAATAGGCGCCGGTGATGATCGACTGGCTGGCAATGATCGTTGCCACCGTCGCGAGGACCACGAGCGGAATGAGCAGCGGCTGCGGGCACAGCCGGTAGAAGATGTTGTCGGCAATGGGCGCCCCGCGCAGCGCGATGGCGCATTGGCCGGCATAATTGAGCACCAAACAGGGGAAAACGATCCACGACCAGGCAGCGCGGATCGGCCCCCTGCCGAAATGACCCATGTCGGCATAGAGCGCTTCCGCCCCGGTCACGCAGAGGAAAATACCGCCAAGCACGAAAAAGCCGCGCAGCCCCCCTTCGGCAAGCAAGTGCAGGCCGTAATAGGGATTGATCGCGCGCAGCACCGATGGATCCCGGGCGATACCCCACAGCCCCAGCACCCCAATCGACAGAAACCACAGCGCCATCACCGGTCCGAAGGCGGCGCCGATGCGCGAGGTGCCGAGGGGTTGCACGGCGAACAGCACCGCAAGAATGGCAACCGCAGCGGGCACCACGTCGTGGTGAAACGATGGAACGGCGATGTTGAGGCCCTCCAGCGCGGAGAGCACGGAGATGGCCGGCGTGATCGCCCCGTCGCCGTAAATCAGGGCCGCGCCCAGGAGCCCTGCAGCGATGATGGCCGGGCGATGCCTCTGTTTGACGCCGAGCAGCGACATCAGTGCGAGGATGCCGCCTTCCCCGTCATTGTCGATGCTCATCGCCACTATCACGTATTTGACCGAGGTGATGATGAACAGCGTCCAAAACAGGAGCGACAGCATGCCCAGGATGCGCTCCGGCGTAGCCTCGCCGTGAAGAAAATCGAATGCGGTCTTGAGCGTGTAGAGCGGGCTCGTGCCGATGTCGCCGAATACGACGCCGAGGGCACCGAGGCCGGAGAGGAATAAAACAGACGCGCCCGTTTTCCCCGGCGCCGAGCCGCTCAAATTATCGGATGATGTGGTCATGCGGGATCAGATCAAAACCGCTCAGAATCGCCCGAAAGGACCCGTTGGTCGCAACGGCGGGAACGAAAGCTCATCAACGCGCTAAACCAGCGCATGTTTCACAACTCTGCGTGACAAATTCATGACTCCCATTCATGACCCTGCCACGGCGCGCATGGCCGCAACGATCTGATGCGGCGCGATCGGCGTCTTATTGAACTCGACGTTGAGCGGGCGCAGCGCGTCGGCGATGGCATTGGCGAGCACCGCCGGCGGCGCGATTGGACCGCCCTCACCCACGCCCTTGACGCCAAACGGGTTGAGCGGCGAGGGCGAATGCTGGTGGATGAGCGTCAGGCGCGGGATCTCCTCCGCGGTCGGCAGCATATACTCTGCCAGCGTCGTCGAGAGCGGCTGCCCTTCCGCGCTGTAATTGATTGCTTCGAGCAGGGCACCACCGAACCCCTGCACGGCGCCGCCAACAATCTGGCCCTCGACCAGCATCGGATTGACCACCACGCCGCAATCGTGCGCGATGGCGTAATTGTCGATGCGCACGCGTCCGGTTTCGGCGTCGACTTCGACAACGGCAGCGTGCACCGCATAGGACCACGTCACCGTCGGCGGCTCGAAGTAATACGTCTCCTCAAGGCCGGCATCGACGCCTGCCGGCCTTCCATTGTCCCAGCCCGGCCGCGACGCTTGCGCCACCCTGGCGAGCGTGACTTCGGCGCCGGGCACGCCGACGATGCCGACGCGTCCGTTGCGCAGCTCCAGATCGGACGTTGCGCATTCCAGAAGATTGGCGGCAATGGAAAAGACCTTCGCGCGCAGCCGCTCGCTGGCGCCGTGAATCGCCGCCGACAAGGTCACCGTGGTTCGGCTCGCCAACGTACCGAAGCCGATGGAAATCGCCGCAGTGTCGGCAAGCGTGACGACGACATCGTCGGGATGCACGCCCCAGGCATCGGCCACGACCTGCGCGAAGATCGTCTCCATGCCCTGGCCCTGCGGGCAGCCACCGGCGGACAGATAAACCTTCCCTGACGGATCGATGCGCACAAGCGCGCTCTCGAATGGCCCGACGCCGGTGCCTTCGACATAGCAGCCAAGGCCGAGGCCGAGATGACGGCCGTCTTCGCGCGCCGCGCGCTGCCGCTCGCGAAATGCGGACAGGCCACCGACCGCCTCCAACGCCTTTTCCAAGGCCGCCGGATAATCGCCACCGTCGTAGACGATAGGCTGACCGTCGCGATAGGGCATGCCCATCGCATAGGGCATTTCGTCATCGCGGATCATGTTGCGCAACCGTACTTCGGCAGGTTCGAGGCGCAGTTCGCTGGCGACGAGATCGACGATCCGCTCCATAGCGAACGCCGCCTCGGGCCGGCCGGCGCCGCGATATGGCGCGTTCGGCGTTTTGTTGGTGGCGGCGATGCGGGCATCGACAGTAAGCGCGCCGATCTTATAAGGACCGAGCAGGTGCGCCGCGGTGTTATAGACCACGCCGGCGCCGATCGGATTCCAGGCCCCGCAATCGACCACAAAGCTGTCGCGCAGCGCCAGGATGCGGCCGGCGCCATCGAAGCCGACTTCCACGTCGTGGATCTGATCGCGCGAGTGACACGAGCAGATCAGATGCTCGCGGCGGTCCTCGACCCATTTGACCGGGCGGCCGAGCCGGCGCGCCAGGAACGGAATCAACAAATCTTCGGGGTAGACATGCCCCTTGACACCGAACCCGCCGCCGACGTCGAGGGCGACGCAGCGTATGCGCGCCTCGGGCAATTGCAGCACCGCGGCGGCCTCGCGCCGCACCCAATGCACGACCTGAGTGGATGACCAGATCGTCATCGAGTCGGTGCGCGGATCGTGCAGGCTGACTACGCCGCGACACTCCATCGGCATGGCCGCGTAGCGGTGATGATGAAAGCGGCGCTTGAGCCGGTGCGGCACGCGCGCCATTGCCTTCGCCGCGTCACCCTTGGCGATGGTGAACCCGCCGATCAAATTGGTCTTGAAGCGGTCATGCACGATCGGGCTTACCGCCGACAGCGCCGCTTCAGGATCGAGCACGGCGGGCAGCGGCTCGAGATCGAGCTCGACCAATTGCGCCGCATCCTCGGCCGCGTAGCGGTCTCGCGCCACGATCACCGCCACCGCTTCGCCGACGTGGCGGACCTTATCGTGCGCCAGCAGCGGCTGTTGCGGGTTGATGAACTTGTGCTGAACTTGCGTCGTCCATTTGCTCGGCAGCACGAGCTGCGTGTCCGGCACCGGCGGCAA
>JASHVN010000022.1 GCA_030044555.1 Xanthobacteraceae bacterium
CCGCCGATGGTTACGGCGATCGCCAACAACGAGGTGGAGGTCGGCGATCTCGCCTTTTCCACGCTGCCGATCGCCATCAGGAATGCCGGGCTGGACGATATCCGCGTCATCGCCGACGACTTTCAGGATGGTGTCGACGGCTATTGGACAATTCCGTTTGCCGTGCTTAAAGACGGGCCGATCAAGAAGGTCGAGGATCTCAAGGGTAAAGTCGTTGCCACCAACGCCGAGGGCAGCGCGGTCGACATCGCCATGAAAGCGATGCTGCACCAACATGGATTGGAGCCCAACCGCGACTATACCGTGATCGAGGCGCCGTTCCCGGCCATGAAAGCGATGCTGGCCGAGCACAAGGTCGATTTGATCCCGGACGTCTTGCCATTTGCGCTCGATCCGCAAATGCAGAAAATCGCAACGACCCTGTTCACGGCCAAGGACGCCATCGGCGTATCTGAATTCGTCAGCTTTCAGGCGCGCAAGCCCTTCATTGACGCCCATCGCGCCGCTCTGGTGGACTGGCTCGAGGACACGCTGCGGATCCTGCACTGGTACTTGGATCCGAAAAACCACGAAGAGGTGACGCAGATCGCCGGCCGCCTCGTCAAGGTTCCACCGCAGCGAATGGATTGGGTGTTCACCAAGACCGACGCCTATCGGGATCCCAATATGATCCCGGACCTCGCCGCGCTGCAGAGGAATGTCGACCTGACAAAAGAGCTCGGCTTCGCGCAGGCGAGTTTCAACGTTAAGGCTTATTCGGACCTGAGCATGGTCGAAGAAGCGGCCAAGCGGCTCAAATAACATCCGTTTTATCTGGAGGAACTTGAATGCGTGCTGTGAAATTCGTGCTGGCCGGAATTTGTGCCTGTATGCTTGCGGGCGCGGCCCATGCGGATCCGCTGAAAATTCGCGGCGCCTGGGTGGCGCCGGTCGCCAACTGGGCCTCGATCTGGTTGGCCAAGAAGGATCTCGCCAAGCATTTCGGCCAATCCTACGTGTTCGAGCCCACCCACTTCGCCGGCACGCCACCGATGGTGACTGCCATGGCCAACAACGAAGTGGAGATCGGCGACCTCTCCTTTTCCACCCTGCCGATCGCCATCTCGAACGCCGGGCTCGATGATATCCGTGTCGTCTCCGACGAATTCCAGGACGGCGCTCCCGGCTACCGCGATGACACCTACGATGTCCTTGCCGACGGTCCGATCAAGAAGATCGAAGACCTCAAAGGCAAGGTTCTCGCCACCAATGCCATCGGCAGCGGCGTCGACGTGGCGATGCGCGCCATGCTGCGCAAGCACGGGCTCGAAGCCAACCGCGACTACACGATCGTCGAGGCGCCATTCCCCGCCATGCGCGCCATGCTGGCGGAGAAGAAAGTCGATCTGATCCCGGCGGTATTGCCGTTCGCGCTCGACCCGCAACTGCAGAAGATCGCGCGGCCGCTGTTCACCGTTCACGATGCGATCGGCATCTCCCAGTTCATCGTCTGGACGGCGCGCAAGCCGTTCATCGATGCGCACCGCGCCGCCATGGTGGACTTCATGGAAGATACGATGCGCATCGAGCGCTGGTATCTCGACCCGCAGAACCACGACGCGGCCGCCGCCATCGCTTCGCAGCTCACCAAACAGCCGCCCGAGCGCTTCGGCTGGCTGTTCACCAAGAAGGACTACTACCGCAATCCCAACATGACGCCGAACCTCGACGCGCTGCAGAAAAACGTCGACATGACCAAGGACCTCGGCTTCGTCAATGCGAGCTTCGACGTGAAGACGCATTCCGACCTCAGCCTCATCGAAGAGGCGGCAAAGCGCTTGCAGTAGGCTTAAAATTCATAAGACGCCGGTCAGCGGCGCCGCATAGCCTGGGAGGAAGTCGCACCTCGTATCTGGGAGGAAACGATGCGCGTCATGAAACTCGCGATAGCCGGATTTTGCGCCGTTTTGTTCGCCGGCGCGTCCGGCGCCGAGCCGCTGAAGATCACGGAAGGGTGGGTGGCACCGGGCAACTGGGCATCGATCTGGCTGCAGAAGAAGGATTTGGCCAGACATTACGGCAAGTCCTACGTCATGGTGCCGGAGCATTTCGTCGGCACGCCGCCGATGATCACGGCGCTCGCCAACAATCAGATCGATATCGCCAACCTCGCCTATTCGACGCTCGGTATTGCGATCGGCAACGCCGGACTGGACGACCTGCGCATCATCTCCGATGAATTCCAGGACGGCGTGCCCGGCTATTACTCGCAAGAATTCATGGTACTCAAGGACAGCCCGATCCACAAAGTCGAGGATCTAAAGGGTAAGGTCGTCGCCACTAATGCGGAAGGCAGCGCGGTCGATGTCGCCATGAAGGCGATGCTGCACAAGCACGGTCTGGAACCAAACCGCGACTACACCGTCGTCGAGGCGCCGTTCCCCGCCATGCGGGCGATGTTGGCGGAGAAGAAGGTTGATCTCATTCCCGCGGTGCTGCCGTTCTCCTACGACCCAGCGCTACAAAAGATCGCCCGCGATCTATTCGTGCAGAAGGACGCCGTGGGCGTCACCGACATGGTCGTGTGGGAAGCCCGCAAACCGTTCATCGACGCCCACCGCGCCGCTTTGGTCGATTTCTTCGAGGATACGCTGCGGATCACGCGCTGGTACGAGAATCCGGCAAATCACCAGGCCGCGATGCAAATTCTCGGCGATCTGGTCAAGCGTCCGCCGGCGATCTTCGACTGGGCGTTCACCCATCGCGACGTCTATCACGATCGCAATCTGCTGCCGAACCTCGACGCCCTGCAGAAAAACGTCGATCTCACTCACGACCTCGGCTTCACGCGGTCGACCATCGACGTGAAGAAATATTCCGACCTCAGCCTCGTTGAGGAGGCGGCAAAGCGTCTGCAATGACAGTTCAGTGCATCGCCTTGCCGCCGTCGACATTGACGGTCTGTCCGGTGATGAAATCGCTTGCCGGTGACGATAGAAACATCACCGCGCCGACAAGGTCGGCGGGCACCTGCACGCGCTCGATGGCGCGGCCGGCGACGCGAGCAGCGAGATAATTGCCCGACGAGGAGGCAACCTGCGTCTCGCTTTGCGTCATGCCTGGCGTCACGGCGTTTACCGTGATGCCGAATTCGCCCACTTCGCGTGCAAGCGCGCGGGTAAAGCCGATGACGCCGGCTTTGGACGTCGTGTAGTGCAGCCGGTTCGGCGTCCCCTCCCACACGCGCGAGGAGGAGATGTTGACGATCTTGCCGCGCTGCTGCGCCTTCATCGCCGGGAAAGCGGCACGGCAGCACAGAAACATGCCGCGTAAATTCACCGCCATCACGCGATCCCATTCCTCAACGGGGATTTCCAGCCACGAACGCCGCGGCAGCGCGCTCATCAGCGAGGCGTTATTGATGAGCACGTCGATCGCGCCATAACGGTCGAGCACGGCCGCGATCATAGCCTTCGTCGAGTCTTCGCTGGCGATATCGACGCCGAGCCCGATCGTCTCGAGGTTGGCCTTGGTGAGCTCTGCGGCAACGCTCTTGGCGGCATCGAGGTCGATGTCGGCCGCAACGACGCGAGCGCCCGCCTTGGCGAATTCCTCGACATAAACCTTGCCGATGCCCTTGCCGCCGCCGGTAATCACTACGCTGCGCCCGGTAAAGTCGAACCGCTCGTTTACGGCCATTGTGTTTGCCTCGATGTTCATGGCAGTTGAGGACAATGAACCCCATCGACCTCGAAGTCATCTATCAATCAACGCTGCAGATCGCGCGCGAGCTGACGCTCAACATGCTGCGCACCGGCTTCTCGACCATCATCAAGGAGAGCCAGGATTTCACCTTTGCGATCTTCGACGCGAAGGGGCGCATGGTGGCGCAGGGCATCCCGCAGCCGCTGCATATCGGGCCGCTCGCCGCACAGGTGAACGAGATTCGCCGCCGCTTTCCAGACGCCGCGCCCGGCGACGCCTTCATCGTCAATCATCCGTACCAGGCCTGCCAGAACCATTCGACCGACATTTGCATCATCACGCCGATGTTCTTTGACGACCGTCTGGTCGGCTATATCGGCAATACCGCGCACAAGCCCGATCTCGGCGGCAAGGTGCCGGGCACCAATGCGGGCGACGCCACCGATCTGTTCCAGGAGGGGCTGCTCATTCC
>JASHVN010000143.1 GCA_030044555.1 Xanthobacteraceae bacterium
GGCATTGAAGCGCTCGGACTCATGGCCGATCAAATGAAGCTTGAGGGGCCGTTCTGGGGCTTCATCGGCTCGCTCAACGACAATTTCGGCCGCCTCGGTTATCTGATCATCGCCATCTTCGCCGGCAGCTGGCTCGTTTCCATCGCCGTTTATCGGCTTGGCCGGTTCGACCGGCTTGACGTCGCGGTGGGCTGAAGTTTTCTTTCGGCCCAGCTAAGCGAGGCCAGGAAGCGTGAAGCCATATGAAGCGGTCTTTTGTCTGCGGACTAGCAGCAATCTTGATTTTTGATGGGGCCTATTGGCTATTTCTGGGCCATCCACATCTAGCCGCGTCGGAGACAGCGCTACATTCCATAGCAGCCAGTCTTCTGGTGACCGGCTGCGCTCTAATTCTGGTAGCAAGACGGTTTCCAGCGACCAAATCCTGGTGGATTGCCGTTCTATTTTGGTTTTTTGGTTTCGTTCCAGGGTATTTCGCTGCCGCGCTGTTTCTTGCCATCCCCTCGTTTTACATGATCTGGCAGAACGGTGGTTACTACAATTCAAACTGAAGCACCTACCTAAATCTGCATCAGGTTGCCCGGGCCAACGGCGTCGGTTACGCTCTTAAAGCCAATCGTGATAGAGGCTTTCATGTCGTCAGAACCAGCCGCAGCAGCCGAAAACGGAGTCCGCTATTTTCTTGCGCTCGGAGAGGCGGCGGCCGATCTGTGGAGCCACTTGCCGCAGGAGCTGCAGCAGACGCTGTTCGAGCGCGCAATTGTGCTCGGCCATAGAGGCGAGCGCGACGAAAGCCTGCGCGAGCAATTGGCGAAATTTTTGCACGATCATCACGACCGCACCCGCGCGCGCTGAGTATGGTGTTGGGATCAGGTTCAAAAATCATAAGCCTCGGTTGCTTCCCGCCGTCGATCGCAACGGCTCTCTCTGATCGTTTCTCTGGTGGCCCGCCCCCTCAGGTGGCAATAGGCCGCTTGTGATCGTTGCGTTCCGGCTTACATTATGTCCCATCATCAGTAACAGGCGTTCACGCCATGACGTATAGCAACGAGCCGCCGGAACGCCCTCGCGCCGAGCCGGAAATCATTCCGCCCGACCGCAGCGGGCGCAGATCTGATTGGCGCAATTCTCCCTGGCACGGCACGGCGTTTACCGGCGCGCGCGGAACCCAGCGCATCTATGTCACCCGCATCGGGCCGCTCGGTGTTGCGCTCTTGATGCTGGCGATTGCGGCGATCGCGGCCATCATCGTGATCGCCACCGTCGGACTGGTGCTGATCTGGATTCCGATCCTTGCCGTCATCGTTATCGCCGCGGCATTGTTCCGTCGCTTGCGCGGCTTTGGTGCACGCTAGACCTTGATACAATTCGATTGAATGGGATCAAGCTCTAGATTTTGCCTTTGAGCATGATCTCATCCGAAAACCGGTTTCCACTGTTCGGAATCATGCTCTACCACCGGCGCGCCGCCCGGATTCCCGGCGAGATAATGCGGCATACACCGCCCATTAACTTTAACCATCTATGAATTTCTCAAGCGTGCGGAAGTTGTCTGGACATGTCAGGCGCCGTAAGCGTTGAGTGCGAGTCTGCGGGCCGTCGAGGCCAATGACCGATCGCATCGCCAAGGCGTCGCGCGGCCCGCTTTCGAGATCCAGTCGAGTATCCGATGTTCGAAGTGCCGCGTCAGGTTCAGTCGGCAACCGTCTCCAGCGCCGCAGCGCCGGCCGCTCCGCCCTCACAAATCGATCTTCTCAGAATCCTCCCGGCATTATGGCGCGGCAGGACGACTATTTTCCTGACGATTGCGGCCTGCTTGTTGCTGGCGGCGCTTTTCGTACTCGTTGCGCCGCACCGCTACACCGCCTCCACTGAAATTCTGATTGACCCGGCCGATCTGCACGCGCTCGCCAATGAGCCCACGCCTTCCACGCAGGCGAGCGATACCGCACTCCTTTTGATCGACAGCCAGGTTCGCGTGCTCAGTTCCGACGACGTGTTGCGCCGCGTCGTCGAGTCGCAACAGCTCGCACGCGATCCGGAATTCGTCCGCAGACCGTCGCTCTTGCATCTCTTCGCCAATCGCCTGCTTGGCGCATTGGGCCATTCGAGCGAGCCCGCAGCCGATCCGTCCCTCGTGGCACTGAGTGCGCTGCGGCAGCACATGCGGGTGACCCGGGCCGAGCGCACGTATGTGGTCGACGTTGCGGTGACCACCGAAGAACCGGAGAAGTCGGCGCGCCTCGCCAACGCCATCGTTGCGGCCTACCTCGCCGAGCAAACGGCGGTGCGGTCCGACGCCGCCCGTCAGGTTTCCAATTCGTTGAGCGGACGGCTGAACGAACTGAAAGAGGCCGTGCTTACGGCCGAGGAACGTGTTCAGCAGTTCAAGGCCAATCACAACATCGTCGACGCCAACGGTCAGCTGGTGAACGAGCAGCAGCTTTCCGATCTCAACAATCAGCTGGCAACGGCGCACGCGCGCACCGCGGCGGCGAAAGCCCGCCTCGATGAGATCGAGGCCCTGCAGAAGTCGAAGCTCGACATCGGCGCCTTCCCGGCGGCGGTGCAGTCGCAGACCATCACCGCGCTGCGCAGCCAATATGCCGAGATCATGCGTCTCGAGGCGCAGCAGACCACCAGTCTCGGCGCCCGCCATCCGGCGGTGATCGAGGTTCAGGCGCAGGCCGACCGCCTCAAACACATGATCGAAGACGAGGTCAATCGCATCGCGCTCGCTGCCCGCACCGAATATTCCAGTGCCCAAGCCAGCGAAGATCTGCTCCGGCGCAGTGTCGATACGCTCAAGCAAAACACGCTGGCGACCGACGCCGCCATGGTCAACCTGCGCGAATTGCAGCGTGACGTGCAGGCAAGCCGCGCGGTCTATGAGGCATTTCTGGTGCGCGCCCGCGAAACCGGCGCGCAGGAGCACCTCGACACCAAGAACATCCAGGTCATTTCCAAGGCCGACGTGCCGATCAACCGGACCTGGCCGCCTTCGAATCTGATCCTGGCGCTGGGCGCCATTGTGCTCGGCATCGCCGCCGGCAGCGGATTGGTCATGCTGCGGGAAGGCGGTTTGGTCCCGCCATTGCCAAGCCAGGAATCCCGGCGCCGTCTGTCCAGCGCAAAGCGCGAACCGGCCTTGCCGGCCGACGACCTTGCGCCTGACCTTTCGCTTGGCGTTCCCGTGCTGGCGAAGGTGCCGGCCGTCGATGCCGCCATCGACTCCGAGGCTTCGCAGGAACCGAACGCGCGCTTCGCCGCGGGAATGCGCAAAGTGTACGAAACGGTATGCGCCAATCACCGCAAACGCGGCAATCCAAGCATCTTGATCGTCGCCTCCCATGACGACAACGACGGCGCGGCAGTGGCGCTCACCCTTGCGGCGCTGGCGGCGGCCAAACAGCGCGTATTGCTGATCGACGCCGACCTGCAACGGCGTACCCTTTCGGCCATCGACGCCGATCAAGGCGAAGCCGGGCTGGTCGATGTTGCGACCGGAAGGAAAGTCCTGTCCGACGTCGTGGTCCGCGACCGCGCCACCAACATCAACCTCATTCCTTTCGTCTCGCCAAAAAGCCGCCGCGACCGCGTGATCGAGGATGGCGACCTGAAAGCGGCTTTCGCGCAAACCCAGCATTTCGACGTGGTGATCGTTGCCGCGATGGATGCGAACCGCGATCCGGCCGCGCGCTTCTTTGCCGGCCTGGTCGACCACATCGTGGTCGTGACCAATGCGGCCGAGGCGGACGACGGCGGCGTCGAGGAGATCGTCTCCGGCCTTGGCCTCGATGCGCGCAAGGTTCGCGGCGCGGTGTTGACCGGCGAGGCGGCCTAGGTACCCAACGCCTGTCTCCTCGTGGCGGCTCGCCTACCTTGTTTGTCCCGCGAGATCGCGCGCGGTCATCACCGCGTCGATCGTGGCGAGATCGGCGGGCACTTGTCCGTCCAGCATAAGGACGGCGAGGCCGTGCACCAGAGCCCAGGAGCGCAGCGCGAATAGCCTGGCCGCCGCTCGTCCCCGTTTGGCGGCCACCAACCGTTCGGCATTTCGAAGCAGCATCCGCATGGCGTCGTCGCTGTGTTCGGCCCAATCCGAAGGATCAGCCTTGGGCGCCTTCGAAAAGATCAGGCGGAAGAGGCCCGGATTGGCGAGAGCGAAACGCACATAGGCGCGGCCCGTCGCATTGAAGCCTGCCGCCCCGCCTCCTGAAGCTTCGTAAGCCGCGCGCTGCGCGGCCGCCAGACGTGCCAGACCTTCCGCCGCCAGAACACCGAGGAATGCCGCCTTGTCGGGAAAGTGACGATAAACCGCCGTGGCGCTGACGCCGACCGCGCGCGCAGCTTCGCGCAGGCCCACCTCATCCACCTTCCGTTCCTCGACCAGTCTCAGCCCAGCCTCGATCAGCGCGGCGCGCAGGTCTCCATGGTGATAGCGCTTGTCAGAAGCCGAATTTCTCATGTTGACAGTGTTACCATTGGGTATATGTTTACGATGTAAACATTCTCATACGGAGGCCGCTATGGCAAGTCCCGTCGAGGCTATCGTTCGCAACGTCGTCACCCAGGGCGTCACCGCAATCGCTGCCTTTAATCGCGCCCGCCTGCCCGTACCGGAGCGCCCCCATCCGTTCCTCAGCGGCCTCCACGCGCCAATGACGGCCGAAATGACGATTGAGGATTTGGCCGTGACGGGCGCGATCCCGCCAGAACTCGACGGGCGATATCTGCGTATGGGACCCAACCCGATCGCCGCCGATCCCAGAAGTTATCACTGGTTCGTCGGTGACGGCATGGCGCATGGCTTGCGCCTGGAGGGAGCACGCGCACGCTGGTACCGCAATCGCTGGATTCGTTCGAGCAGCGTCAGCGCCGCCCTTGGAGAGCCCCGCACGCCGGGGCCGCGTCATTCGCGCTTCGATACAGTCAACACCAGCGTCCTGGGGCACGCTGGTCAGACTTGGGCCCTGGTGGAGGCCGGCAGCACACCGGTCCGGCTCGGCGAGACGCTGGAGACGCTGGCGTATGACGATTTCGGCGGCACACTCCGTGGTGCGTTCTCAGCCCATCCGCACATCGATCCTCTCAGCGGCGAGGCGCATGCGATCACCTACGACAGCCACGATCAATCGTTGGTCCATCATGTGGTGGTCGGCGCTGACGGCCGCGTGCGCCGCGAGGAGCCCGTCAAGGTCAATCACGGCCCATCAGTTCACGACTGTGCCATCACCCAGCGGTCGGTGGTGGTTCTCGACTTGCCGGTCACTTTCTCGATGAGCGCACTGATTGCTGGCCATCCGTTTCCCTATCGCTGGAATCCGTCGCACCCCGCTCGCGTCGGCCTCCTGCCGCGCGAGGGTGCGGGCGCAGATGTCATCTGGTGCGCGGTCGATCCGTGCTACGTCTTTCACGTCGCTAATGCCTACGACGCCGGGGATGGCACGGTCATCCTCGACGCGGTCGTTTACGACACCATGTTCGCCGAGGCGGCACCGCAGGGGCCGGCCGCGCGACACATCGCCTTTGAGCGCTGGACCATCGATCCGGCCGCTCGCACTGTCCGACGTGCGGTGATCGATCCCGATCCACAGGAGTTTCCGCGCGTCGACGAGCGCCGGTTCGGCCAACCCTACCGGTACGCCTACGCGATGACCTTGCCCGCGACGCCTGACCCGGCCTTCGTCGCGGCCACGAGCTTGTTCAAGCACGACCTTAAGACCGGCGCACGCCAGAGCCACGAATTCGGCGCACGCCGCTATCCAGGCGAGTTCGTGTTCGTACCCTCCCGGCAGGACGCCGACGAGGACGAGGGCTGGTTGATTGGTTTGGTGGTCAACGCTGCGGACGAGACCACGGATCTGGTGATCCTCGACGCACGCGATATCGCGAAGCCGCCCCGGGCCAGCGTGCACATCCCTCATCGCGTCCCGCCAGGCTTCCACGGTGCCTGGCTGCCGGCTCTCGGTTGAGCATCCCAGAGACCACGGACCTTTGCGCTATGAGAGGCCCATTTTGCGCATGAGAGACCCATGGGCGGCCTTGGCTACATCTTGCGTGCTTTTGCGGGCTTACCCGTAAAACGCGCCTTGTTAGGGTTACCGTTATGGAATCGAAGCGGGCCGGGGGTGAATTGATTATTGATGGCGTCGCGGCCTCGCCCTCTCGGGCGGGGCGGCGTCTGCGTCGTCTGATCTCAAGCAAGGGGGAGAGCGGTGGCAGTTCCGGCAAGCGTCAAAAGCGCCGTTTACACGACGGCGCATTTTTCCGGACTGAGCCGCGCGCTCGCGCTTCGTTATCGCGGCCGCGGCATCATCTTCGCCCTGCACAGCGTCGTCGATGACGATGCATTCCATCCCGATCACACATTGCGTTGCCCGGTCGGCACGCTCGCATGGGCGCTGCGCCGGCTGCACCAGCAGCAACTGGATTTCGTCACGCTCGATGAGGCGGTGGAACGGCTGCGCGCGCCCGCGGCGAGGCCCTTCGCTGCCTTTACGTTCGATGACGGCTTCGCCGACAATCTCACCAAAGCGCTGCCGGTCATGGAAAAATTTGCGGCGCCGTTCACGATCTATGTTCCGACCGGCATGATCGACCGCAGCATCGATGCCTGGTGGTTCGGCCTCGCCGCCTTGATTCGCTTGCGCGACCGCATCGAATTGCCCGCGCTCGGCCGCTTCGAATGCGCCGATCGCGCCGGCAAGCAGCGCACCTATGCGGCGATCGAGGCTGCCATCCATAATGATTTCGAACTGTTGCCGGCGGTGCGCGAAGCGATCGCCGCCGCCGGCATCCACATCCCTGCACTGGTTGATGACGAGGGATTGAGCGAAACGCAGTTGCGCAGTCTGTCGCAACACAGGCTGGTCACGATCGGCGGCCACACGACGACGCACTTGAATCTGGCGCGCGCATCGGCCGCCACCGTTCGCTCGGAAATGGCCGACAATCGTCAATTCCTGCAAAATGTGACGGGGCAACCCGTCGCCCATAACGCCTATCCGTTCGGCCATGCGGGCGCCTGCGGCACGCGCGAAGCGGCAATCTCCCAATCCGTCGGCTTTCGCACCGCGGTGACGACCCGCGCCGGCACGATCTTTCCTGAGCACCGCGATCATCTGCACGCATTGCCGCGGGTTTGCCTGACGCGAGACGAAAGCGTCTCGACCTTGCACTGCAAGCTCAATGGATTGAGCCGCGCGATCAATTCCCGCTTCGGCCACCCCGTGGCGCTGATGTGAGCGGCCGAGGCCAGCATGCCGGACAAGGAGCCTGCAACCGTCAGCATCATCATCAAGGCGTTCAACGAGGAGCAGCATATCGCCGCTGCCATCGAGAGCGCGCTGGCGGCACTCGCCGGTATCGACGGCGAGGTGATCCTGGCCGATAGCGCTTCGAGCGACCGCACAATCGCGATTGCCGAGACTTATCCGATCAAGATCGTTCGCTTGAACAACACGGCAGACCGCTCTTGCGGCGCCGGCGCGCAATTAGGCTTTCAGTACAGCAGCGGCAGATTTCTCTGTCTGATGGACGGCGACATGCGGCTGGACGCCGGATTTATCGCCGCCGGCATTCGCTTTCTTGACGACAATCCGAAGGTCGCCGGAGTGGGCGGCGCTGTCGTCGACCGCGATGTCGTCAATCTGGAATACGAGCAGCGCGCCAACAGATTTGATCCGGACCGCCGGCCGGGCCTGGTGACGCGGCTGAACGGCTCGGGCCTCTATCGGCGTTCGGCGATCGAATCCGTGAGATATCTGACCGACCGGAATTTGCACGGCTGCGAGGAGTTGGACCTGGCGGCGCGCCTGATCGCGCGGGGATGGGGGCTGGCGCGGATCGACCGTCACGCTGTCGATCATTACGGCTACCGCGGAAACGCCTACCGGCAGCTGGCCAGACGCATGTGGTCGCGCAACGCCTGGGGGCCCGGCGAGATCTTTCGCGCCGCACTGCTCCGGCCGCATTTCGGCTTCCTCATGCGCAAGGACAAAACCGCATTGCTGGCCGGCCTGGTCATGGCCTGGTGGCTCTCCATTGCGGCTGTCGCGATCTTCGCCGACGGTCTGCCGGCGCTGATTGCGATCGCGGCACTTGCCGTTTTTCCCTTCGTGGTCATGTCCCGGCGCTGGCGTTCGCAGCGCAACGGCATTTATTCGGTCGCGTCGTGGAACGTGTTCACGCTGTGCTTCCTGCCCGGCTTATTGCGGCCGCGGGTGCCGCCAACGGCGTGGATAGCCAGCACGGTCATTCAGGAGCCGGCGGTCGCCCGCGCCCATTTGGATGTAGCGTAGAACTGAGCCCGCGATGGCAAAATTCCGCAAAGCTGCGATCGCCTGTGGCCTCTTCGCCACGGCCGCAGCGTGGCTGTGGACCGTAACGGCGCCGGCGCAAACTGCCGATCGCGCAATGGCGTTCCAGCGCGGCATCGGCCTTTCCCACGTGATGGCGTGGGCGGCCGTCGCGCCGGGACCGTCGCAGGAATTTGCCGACCCGCCGTTCGCGGACGTGACTGACGCGGAGCTTTCCGCGCAGTTGCAAACGTTACGGCGCACGGGTTTCGATTTTGTCCGGCTGGCGGTCGATCCCGGACCCTTCCTGCAGTTTCAAGGGTCGCGCCGCGACGCTTTGGACCGCATGCTTATCGATCGCGTGAAGCTCATCGTGGCGTCCGGACTTGCGGTCATTGTCGATTTCCATCCGAGCGACATCCAGCCGGACTACACCGCGCAGGAATTGACGGCCGGCGCCACCGCGCCGGTTTTTCGCTCCTATCTGCAGCTTCTCGAACGCACCTCTGGACTGCTTGGCGAACTCCATTCCGACAAAGTCGCGCTCGAACTGATGAACGAGCCGCCAGTGTCGCCGCGCGCCTGGCAGCCGATGCTGGAAGCCGCCTACGCGGCGGCGCGCAGCCGCTCGGCCAGTCTCCTCTTGGTCCTCGAGGGCGGCGATGAGGCCTCCGCAGCCGCGCTGATGGCGATGCGGACGGCGGCTTTTGCCAAAGATCCGGCGGTCCTGCTTTCGTTTCATTATTACGATCCTTATCAGTTCACCCATCAGGGCGCGCCGTGGAATGCCGCGCGCTATCTGGCTGACGTTCCCTACCCGGCCCGCGCCCGTTCGCTCGACGATGCTCTCACCGCCACCGCCGCCTTGATCGCCCAGAGCGATATCAGCGCGTCGCAGAAATCGTTTGCTTATCAGGACGCGCAGGCGAGGCTCGAGGCCTATCGCGCGTCGGGATTTGGCGCAGCGACAATCGCCAATGACTTTCGCAAGATCGCAGATTGGGCGCATGCGCAAGGCATCCCCGATAGCCGCATCCTGCTCGGCGAATTCGGCGCCCGGGAGACGGCGTTGCAGCTTGTGGGTGACGGTGCCACTGAACGCGCGCAATGGTTCCGCGACGTCAGAACGGCGGCGCAGGCGAACGGCTTCGGCTGGGCGGTGTGGACCTATCGGGGAAGCGGCGGGTTCGCGCTGGCGCCGAACGATGCCAGCAACGAGATCGAAGCCGATATCGCGCAAGCGCTGGGGCTGACTTTTCGCGCGCCGCGCAGGGCGGAGGTCTTGCCAGTTCCTTTTCCTGTTCCTTCGCCAGCCACAGGAATTTCCACGCCGACGCCTTGATCGCCGGCGTTAGCGTTAATGCCGACAACTCGCCCGCTGCATGGGCGCGTTTGCTAACAACGGCAAAATCGGCGGTAGAAGCGTATTCGCGGAAGAGACGCAGTCTCGGGGTCGGATTGTCCTCAGCGGTCGCGAGCTGCACGCCCGCAAGTACGGTTTGGTTTCGCTTCCTTTAGTGCGGCACATGCTCGATACAGGTCCAGACGTCACCATCATCATCAAGGCGCTCAACGAGCAGCGCCACATCGCCGCCGCCATTGAGAGTGCGATCGCCGCGCTCGAAGGAATGCGGGGCGAGATCATTCTCGCCGACAGCGCCTCGACGGACCGCACTGTCGAGATTGCCGCGCAATATCCAATCAAGATCGTCAGGCTGACCCGCATCGCGGACCGGTCCTGCGGCGCGGGTGTGCAGCTCGGCTATCAATACAGCGCCGGCCGTTATGTTTGTTTGATCGACGGCGACATGCGCTTGCACCGGCCGTTTCTTCCCGCCGCCATCGCGTTCCTGGAAACGCATCCGCAGTTTGCCGGGGTCGGCGGCATGATTGTCGAATGCGAGACGGGGAATTTCGAATACGTCAAACGCGCCAGCGCCGCCGATCCCGATCGCCTCCCCGGCGAAGTGAAACGGCTTGATTGCGGCGGCATGTACCGGCGCGAAGCGATCGAGGCGACGGGCTATATGGGCGACCGCAACCTGCACGGCGGCGAGGAGTTTGAGTTCGGCGCGCGGCTGCGGGCGCGCGGCTGGCGGCTGGCGCGCATCGACGTGCCCGCCGTCGACCATCATGGCCATAGCGGCAACCCCTATGCGCTGTTGCGGCGGCGCTGGGCCACCGGCTTCGCGTTCTCGACCGGCGAGATCCTGCGCGGCACGTTCGGCCAGAGCGCGTTCTGGCTGGTGCTGCACAAATTACGCTGGGAGCTTTTCCTGTTCGCGGCCGTCCACGGCTGGTGGCTGGCGCTGATTGCGACACCGTTCCTCGTCCGCGGCCCCGTTGCTGCGACGCTGGCGGTCGCGGCGCTCGCTCTGTTTCCCTTCGCGGCGATGTCGCTGCGCTGCCGCTCAATCGGTCTCGGCCTCTATTCGGTGGCGGCCTGGAACGTCTACGCGGCGGGGCTATGGCCCGGCTTGTTGCGCCAGCGTGTCGACCCGGCCCGCTGGATCGCGAGTACCGTTCTGCGCGATGCGGCAACGCCCGGCAACCGGGTGATCGCCGCATGACAAAGATCGTGTGTGCGATCGACTTAACAATCCAGTGACGCCTGCCGACGCAAATGGGAACGCGGTTCACAAAAGGCGGCGCCTGGCTACAGCGAACAGGCATTAGCGGCCGCCGCGATGGCTGAGGAAGCGCGCGAACAATGACGACGCTTTCGACACCTCATAGTCCTGGCTGGCTTGACGTCGCCAATGGCGAGCACCTCGTTCGCGATGCTCTGTTTCTGGCGGCCTTCCTGCTCACGTGGTTCACGGTTACGCCGTTTCCTGACTTGGGTGAGCAGCAATCGCTGGCGGCCGGCACTGGAGGCGACCTGCTCGGCCAGGTCGCCATGATGTTGCTCACCGCCGCGCTGGCGGCATTCGCGCTCGTCAAGCGGCTGTGGCTGGCGCCGCGCGCCGTCACGCTGCCGCTCGTGCTGACCTTTGTGGCGTTCGCGATCTCCGCGCTGCATTCGTCTTATCCCGACGTCGCCGCGCGCCGGCTGCTGCTGTCCGCTTTTATTGTCTTTCAGGCCTCGGTTCTGCTGCTCCTGCCCTGCGGACGCGAACACTTCGCCCGGCTCTTGACGATTGCCGCAATCATCATTCTGGCAGCCTGCTATTTCGGCGTGGCGTTCATTCCGCACCTTTCGATCCATCAGGCTACCGATGTAGCCGAACCGGAACTTGCCGGCGATTGGCGCGGATTCTTCACCCACAAAAACGGCGCCGGCGCCGGCATGGTCTTGCTGATTTTCATCGGCATCTTCGTGTACCGGGCGTGGAGCGAGTTCGCCGGTATTTTCATCATCGTGTTTGCCGGCATCTTTCTTTATTTCACCCACTCCAAATCGCCGCTGAACCTGCTGCCTATTGTCTTGGCGCTTTCCTACGTGGTTCCGCGCGTGCGCAGCGCATTTATAGCGCTCGCGCTGATCCTCGGCTTTCCGCTCGCGCTCAATTTGGCCAGCGTCGGTTCGGTGATGTTCGGCCCGATCCACGATCTGCTCACCCACGTGATGTCGGATCCGACCTTTACGGGCCGCAATGTGATCTGGAGCTTTGCGCTCGACCACGTCGCCCAGCGTCCACTGTTCGGTTTCGGTTTCGAGTCGTTCTGGGGCATGCCCGATCTCGTCGCCGACTGGAATTATCTGGAATCCTGGGGCTATCGCGCCAGCGACGCGCATAACGGCTATCTCAATCTGGCGGTGACGACCGGACTGGTTGGACTTGCGCTTTCGCTCTGGTGGATGATCGCGCAGCCATTCGCCGATTATTGGCGGGGAAGGGCGCTCGATAGCGACCGGGCGCTGACCACGCTGTTTCTGCAGATATGGCTGTTCGCGCTGTGCCTCGGCGGGTTCGAATCCGTGTTCTTCGCCGGTGGCAGCGCGCTGTGGTTCCTGACCGTCACGGCAATCGTCGGCCTGCGCTTTCAGACATTGGCGAAAAGTTCCGAGGCAAGCGCATGCTGAAACCGACGAACTGCCTTCTCGCCATCAACAATTACTATTATCCGCGCGGCGGCGCCGAGGTGCTGTTTCTCGAGCACAATCGCATGTTCGAGAACGTCGGCTGGCAGGTGGTGCCGTTCGCCATGCGGCATGCCAAGAACCTCGCCACGCCGTGGGCCGATTACTTTCCTGACGAAATCGAATTCGGCGCCGAATATGGGCTCGCCGGCAAGCTCGTCCGCGCGCCGCGGGTGATCTATTCGCGTCAGGCCCGGCAAAGAATGCACCGCCTGCTCGGCAGCGTGCAGCCCAGCATCGCGCACGTCCACAACATCTATCACCACCTCTCTCCGTCGGTGCTGCCGCTGCTCAAGGAGCGCGGCATTCCGCTCGTCATGACCCTGCACGATCTCAAACTGGCGTGCCCCGCCTATACGATGATGCGCGGCGGCCAGACGTGCGAAAGCTGCCGCGGCGGCAAGCTCTACAACGTCGCCGTCAACCGCTGCATCAAGGGATCGCTGGCGCTCTCCAGCCTGGTGATGGTCGAAGCCTATGTGCACCGCGCACTCGGGCTTTACGCCAGCAACGTCGATCGCTTCATCGTGCCGAGCCGCTTTTTGCTCGAGACGCTGGTGCAATGGGGGTGGGCGCGCGAGCGCTTTATCCATATTCCGAACTTCGTCGACGTTGATCGCTTCCAGCCGCGAGCGCAGGCCGGACAACGCTTTGTGTATTGCGGCCGTCTCGATGCGCTCAAGGGCGTAGAGACCTTGGTGCGCGCCGCGGCGCTGGCGCGGGCGCCCGTGACGTTGATCGGCCGCGGACCGCTGGAAGCGCGGCTGCGCGCGTTGAGCGCGGAGCTTGGCGCTGACGTCCACTTTGCCGGCTATCTGACCAAGGAGGCGCTGGTAGCAGCAATCCAGGACGCGCGCGCTATCGTCGTTCCCTCGGAATGCCACGAGAACGCGCCGATCGCTTTGCTCGAAGCTTACGCGGCGGGCCGCCCGGTGATCGGCGCGCGCATTGCCGGCATCCCCGAACTGGTGCGCGAAGACGAGACCGGCATGCTCTATCCGGCCGGCGATTCCGGCGCGCTTGCCGCGGCGCTTGGGCGCTTCACGGCGCTGCCCGATGCGCGCGTGGAGGCCATGGGCGCGGCCGGCCGCGCCTGGGTGGAGCAGGATTTCAACGCGGCGATCTATCTGCAGCACCAGCTCGATCTGTACGATTCTCTCGGAGTGCGCGTGCGATGAACCAGATGGCGAACCTGGCGCAGATCGGCCGGCAAGAGCGGCGCGCGCTGCGCGTCGCCATCCTTGGCTTTCGCGGCTTTCCCAACGTGCAGGGCGGCGCCGAGAAACACGTCGAAAGCTTATCGTGCGCCCTCGCCGAGATCGGCTGCGATGTGGAAGCAATCATGCGCAGCCCCTACCTCGCCAAAGGCGAGGACGCGCGCTGGCGCAACGTCAAGCGTTCGCGCATTTGGTCGCCGCGCACCTTCGGCATCGAACCCTTCGTCCACACCTTCCTCGGCGTCATTCACGCGGCTTTCAACCGGCCCGACATCTTGCACATCCATGCCATCGGACCGGCCTTGTTCACGCCGCTCGCCCGCGCCTTCGGCTTGCGGGTCGTGGTGACGCATCACGTTCTCAATTACGAAAATGAAAAATGGGGCCCCATCGGCCGCTCCATCCTGCGGTTCGGTGAATGGGCCGGAATGAGATTTGCCAACGGCCGCATCGCCGTTTCAAAGGGTCTCGCGGAGCAAATGGCGCGCGCTTATCAGATTCCTATTGTTGCCATTCCTAATGGGATCGAAAAACCGCAAAAGATGCAGTCGACGGAGATCTTGGGCGCGTTCGGCCTGTCGGCAAAACGCTACCTTATCAGTGTCGCCCGCATCGACGAGCAGAAGCGCCAGCTCGACCTCATCGCAGCCTATGCGCGCCTCTCCGCGCCCGAGTGGAAGCTCGCGCTCGTCGGCGGCGCGGATTATTCGGGAAGCTACGCCCGCGCCGTCGCCGACGCCGCGCGGGAAACTCCCGGCATCGTCATGCTCGGCCACCAGACCGGCATTGCGCTGGCGGAGCTCTACAGTCACGCCGGCGCGTTTGTTCTGCCGTCCACCCACGAAGGTCAGCCCATCGCCGTGCTCGAAGCGGCGAGCTATGGCCTTCCTGTCATCTTGAGCGACATCGACGCGCATCGAGAACTTGCCGTCCCGGGCGCGCGCTATTTTAAGGTCGGCGACGCCGCCGCCTTGGCCGCACATCTTGAGGAGATCTGCGCAGCGCCGGCAAGTGAAAGCTCGGCTCCCGGCGAATATGCCGGCCTTCTCGCCAAACACGACTGGCACACCATCGCGCAGCAGACGCTTGCGGTCTATTGCGATGCCTTGTCGGGCAGCAAACCCGCGCGCGGCGCCGTCGATTTTCCGGCGGCGAAAATGAGAGAATCGTCGTAATCGTCGCCGGCGGAACGCGAAAGCGCCGTCGTCAGATAATAGGCGCCGATGGCGCAGAGCATCGCGCAGGCGATCATGGTGCTCGCATAGGAGCCCACGATGGCGGCGCCGGCGAGCGCAATGCAGCCGCAGGCCATCAGGGCGCCGTCGCGCCAGGCGAAGGTGCGCACCCCCGCCAATCCCCGCGCGCGGATGGCGACGATCGGATTGAACAACAAGACCGACAGGATCATGGCGGCCGGAATGGCCACCAGACCGAACCACGGTGCGGTACCGAACGGGCAGGCGATCAGCATGGCGAAGGACGAGGCCGTGACCACGAGCGCGACGTTGGCCTGTCCGGCAATGATCAGCAACCGATCCGACGTCGCATAAAACGATGCGATGAATGACGGTATCGCCAGCCAGATCAACAGCGACCGCGCGTCGAGGTAATTCCCGAGGAGCGGCAGCAGAATCGGCGCCATGAGCAGCACGCCGCTGGTCGTCATGGCGACGCAGCCGATCGCCAGCCGCCGGCACATGTCGAATTCACGATGCAGGCCGGCATCGTCGTTGACCGCAAGCAACCGGCCGGCGCGCGGCGCGAAACGCTTGAGCAAAGCCAGCTCGAAGAACGTGAACAAAGCCGCAAGCCGCGCCGCGACCGCATAATCGGCGACTAGTACCGACGAAAACAACAAGCTCGCGATGACGATGTCGGCGGCGCCAAGCTGATTGGCGAACAGCGTCGCCGCCACGAACTTGCCCGAATAGGTGTAGTCCCAGCGCGACCAACGCTGCCAACCCGCGACCGCGCGATTGCACATGCGCCGCGCCAGAAACAGCCAGGGCAGCAGCACCGAGAGCGTGAGCACATGCGCCACATAGGTTGCCGGCAAGTGCAGAAACGCCACGAGCGGCAGCAGCACCATGCGCACCGCATTGGGCGCAACCTCGCCCCAAAAGATCGATTGCGCAACGCGCGAGCGTCCTTCGAGCGCGCCCGTGGTGATGGTCAGCAGGGTGGTGAACAGCAGGAACGGAGCAAGCTCTTTGAGCCAAATCGCCAGCGACGGCTTGCCGAGCGCGGCGGCGATCGGACCGGCGGCAAAGACCGTTGCCAGCGCAATCGCGCCCGACGGGATCGCGCCGACGAGTGCCGAAAAGCGCTGCAGCCTGATCTCCGCCCGGTCATCGTCGCGGTGCCGCGAGACGTGATACAACAACACCAGCGAGCCGCCGACGCCGAGCGCCAGGCCGGCGAGCCGAAAGAAGCCGAAGGCCGTCATCAGATCGCCGAAGCTTCCCTTGGAGAGAAACCGGCTCAACATGATCAGGACGACGAACTGCGAGGCGAGCCCGAAAATGCGCGCGCCCGAGCCGACGACGAGGATGTCGAGATACGCGCGCAGCCGCCCGTTCAGCAGAACGTCGGACAGGTAACGTAGCAGTGATCGTCCAACCCGCATGAGTTTGTCCGCCGCGCGGCCGTTGCCATTGGTACTGACCCCCGGTCCGTGGAGATCAATACAGCAGTCCGGCGGCGGGATTTTTCTCGTGTATCTTTACGTTAACGCGCCTCCCCGCGGGCGGGCGGAACCCGCGCAGGACAGGCACTGTTAGTCGTCTGCGAACGAATTCCTGATATTGCGAACGCCACGAGTTGGCCGCACCGCGGCCACGGCGAGGCACGCAGGAGTGATTGCCAAGGCGGCAATAAACTTGCGGTCAGTGGTGTTCAGGGCTTTCGCGAATATAGAAAATATACCAGGACCTTACCGAATTTTAATGCGTGTGGCGGCGGATCGACCGCTATAAGCGGAGGCTTGATTGCCCGTGCTGGACGACATGCGGCATCTAGCACAGCACAGGCAGCTTTGACGCTTTCGGGCGACGCTGGAGCAAGGTATAGCTGAACCGATGAGCGCATCTAAGAAGGGACGGGGGTCCCGGATTACTTTTGCGATTGCCGGTGTCGCCATAATAGTCCTGGTCGCGGGATTGGCGATAGACCGGCTGGAGAAGCCGGCAGCAACACAGGCGAGCGAACCGCCATCGGTTCCGGTCGTGGCGACATCCGCCGGCCAGCAGGACGTGCCCATTTATTATGACGCGCTCGGCACGGTCATGGCCGAGAACACTGTCGCGATCCGCGCTCAGGTGAACGGCCAGATCGTCTCTATCGATTTCCGCCAGGGCCAGGACGTGAAAAAGGGAGACGTGCTCGCCAAGATCGATCCCGCGCCGTTCCAGGCCACTCTCGATCAGGCCGTAGCCAAAAAGAGCGAGGACCAGGCCACGTTGGTGGACGCGCAAAAGGACTTGGCGCGATTTGCGACCCTGGTGGGCAGGGAAGCCGAAACGCAGCAGAACCTCGATGCGCAACAGTCCAAGGTCGATCAGACCAAGGCGATGATCGACGCCGATCAGGGCGCGATCGAGTCGGCGCAGACCCAGCTCAACTACACGACGATCGCGGCTCCTATCGATGGCGTGGTCGGCTTCCGCCAGGTCGATATCGGCAACATCATCCACACCACCGACACGAACCCGCTCACCGTGCTGACGCAGATCAGGCCCTGCGTGGCGGTCTTCACGTTGCCGCAGGACGATCTTGGACCGGTGCGCGAGGCGATGCTCAAAGGCAGCGTCGAAGTCCTCGCCTTCGATCAGGATAACGTGCATCAGCTGGCGCAGGGCCGTTTGTTGTTGATCGACAATCAGATCGACCAGACCACCAGCACGATCCGGCTCAAGGCTGAGTTCCCCAACCAGGACGAACGCCTCTGGCCCGGCGAATTCATCCATATCCGCACCCTCATCACCACGCGCAAGAATGCGGTCACGGTGCCGCCGGTCGCTCTGCAGCGGGGGCCGGATGGTCTTTATGTGTGGGTCATCAAGTCCGACGGTACGGTGGAGCACCGTTCGATCGACGCCCAGACCATCAACGACAAAATGGCGATCGTCTCCAAGGGCCTCGCTGTCGGTGAACGTGTCGTGTTGGACGGACAATCGCGACTGGACGAAGGCGTTCACGTCAATATTCGGCCGCCGAGAGCCGCGCAGCAGGAAGCGGGTTAACGCAGATGAACATCTCGGAACCCTTCATCCGCCGGCCGATTGCGACATCGCTTCTTATGGCCGCGGTCGCAATGGTCGGCATCGTGGCGTTCCCTCTGCTGCCGGTCGCGCCGCTGCCGCAGGTCGATTTTCCCACCATCAACGTCACCGCGACGCTGACCGGCGCCAGCCCGGAAATCATGGCGTCCACGGTGGCGACGCCACTCGAGTTTCAGTTCGGCCAGATTGCCAGCGTCAGCCAGATGAGTTCGGTCAGCTCGCTGGGCTCAACCGTGATCACGCTGCAATTCGATCTCAATCGCAATATCGACGGCGCCGCGCAGGACGTGCAGGCGGCGATCACCGCCGCGGGGCCGACGCTGCCCAAGAACCTGACGTCGCCTCCCACCTATAAGAAGATTAATCCGGCAGACTCGCCGATCCTGATCGTCGCCGCCACCTCCGACACGATGCCGCTCTACAAAGTCGACGATTTTGCCGAGAACATCGTCGCCGAGCAGATTTCGCAGATTGCCGGCGTGGCGCAGGTTCAAATCGGCGGCCAGCAGCGGCCGGCGATCCGCGTGCAGGTTGATCCGGCGAAGCTGACCGCGCGGCAACTGACGATGGAGGACGTGCGCAACGCTCTGGCAACCGCGACGACGGAAGCGCCCAAAGGCACCCTGATGGGCCGCGAGCAGAGCTTTGCCCTCTCCACCAACGATCAGCTGACCGAACCCGATCCTTACAACGACGTGATCATCGCCTACCGCAACGGTGCGCCGGTGCGCGTGCGCAACGTCGGCCACGCCGTCGGCGGCCCGCAGGACATCACCCTCGGTGCGATGCACCGCGATCAGCCGGCCATCATGCTGATGGTCTTCAAGCAGCCCGGCGCCAACGTCATCGACACGGTCGACCACATCAAAGCTTCGCTGGCGTCTTTGGGCACATTGATACCGCCGGGAATCCATCTCTCCACGATCGTCGATCGCACCCAAACGATCCGCGCCTCGGTCAAGGACGTCGAGTTCACGCTGATCCTGTCATGCGTTCTTGTCGTGCTGGTCATCTTGCTTTTCTTGCGCAGCATCGCCGCCACGCTCATTCCCGGCGCGGCGGTGCCGCTGTCGCTGCTCGGCGCCACCGGGATCATGTATCTGGTCGGCTTCAGTCTCGACAATCTTTCGCTGATGGCGTTGACGATCGCCGTCGGCTTCGTGGTCGACGACGCTATCGTCGTCGTCGAAAACATCTTCCGGCATCTCGAAGCGGGCACGACGCCGCTGCAATCCGCCATCAAGGGCGCGCGCGAGATCGGCTTCACCGTGGTGTCGATCAGCATTTCGCTGATCGCAGTCTTCATTCCGCTGTTGTTGATGAGCGGCATTGTCGGGCGGCTGTTCCACGAGTTCGCCATTACGGTGACGGCGGCGATTCTGGTTTCGGTGATCGTATCGCTCACGCTCACCCCGATGCTGTGCTCGCGCTTTCTGGTCAGCGAGCACGACAAAAAGCATGGCCGCCTCTATCGCATCGTCGAGAGCGGCTTCGACCTGGTGCTCAACGGTTATCAACGCGGCCTCGACTTCGTGCTGCGCCATCAGTTTCCCACCCTGCTCGTCTTTCTGGCGACGATGGCGGCAACCGCCTTCCTTTTCATCATGATTCCGAAGGGATTTTTCCCCACCCAGGACATCGGAATGATCATGGGCATCTCCGAGGGTGGTCAGGATATCTCTGCCGATAAGATGAAGGATATTCAGCGGGAATTGGCTCACGTCATCGCCAAAGACCCGGACATCGCCGACTTCGGCTCATTCTTCGGGCCGAGCTACGGCAATACGCAAAATACCGGGCGCTTCGTCATCGGATTAAAGCCGCGCGATGACCGCGCGCTCACCGCCTCGCAGGTCGTCGATCGCCTGCGGCCGCTGACGGCCAAGGTTCCGGGAGCGAAGCTCTTCCTGCAGCCGTCGCAGGACATCACCGTCGGCGGGCGCATCGCGCGCGGTCAATTTCAGTATGTCCTGCAGGATCCCGATCTGCACGAGCTGAATACCTGGGCGCCGCGCCTGATCGACAAGCTCAAGAAGCTGCCGCAGCTCGCCGACGTCGCCAGCGATGCGCAAAATCAGGCGCCGCTGCTCACCGTCACCATCAACCGCGATGCCGCGTACCGGTTTGGCATCTCGCCTGCCATGATCGACGCGACGCTCAACGACGCGTTCGGTCAGGATCAGGTCACCCAATACTTCACCAACAATTCGTACTACGTGATTCTTGAAGTGCCGCCGGCAATGCAGGGTAACGCCAATACCCTCAACGACCTCTACATCAGGTCTCCCAACAACAATCAGCTCGTTCCGCTGTCCACGCTGGTCAAAGTCGACACCACCCACGTCGGCGCGCTGCTGGTCGCGCATTCGGGACAATTCCCGGCCGTGACGCTGACCTTCAACCTGCCGCCGGGCGTCGCGCTTAGCCAGGCCGTCGACGCCATCCAGAAGGCGTCGGACGAAATCGGCATGCCGTCCTCGCTGATCACCAGCTTCCAGGGCAATGCGCAGGCGTTCCAGGCGGCGCTGTCGAACGAGCCGGTCCTGATCGCGGCCGCGCTCGTGGTGGTCTATGTCATTCTCGGCGTGCTCTACGAAAGCTACATCCACCCGCTGACGATTCTGTCGACGCTGCCTTCCGCCGGCGTGGGCGCGCTGCTCTGCCTGTGGGCCGGCGGCTTCGACCTGTCGGTGATCGGCATCATCGGCATCATCCTGCTGATCGGCATCGTCAAGAAGAACGGCATCATGCTGGTCGACTTCGCCATCAGCCGCGAGCGCGCCGGATTGTCGCCGCGCGACGCGGTGCGGCAGGCGTGCTTGCTGCGCTTCCGGCCGATCATGATGACGACGATGACGGCGCTGTTGAGCGGCGTGCCGCTGATGCTCGGCCACGGCTCCGGCTCCGAGCTCCGCCAGCCGCTCGGTTACGCCATGGTCGGCGGTCTTGCCTTCAGTCAGTGCCTGACGCTGTTCACCACACCTGTGGTTTATCTCTATCTTGATCGCTTCCAGTCCTGGTTGCGCGGCGGCAAGCCCGAACACCACGAAGCGCCCGAGGAGTTGCGCATCGCCGCGGAGTGAATCGCGGGCGGAGCCATCGCCGCGTGCGGTCCGGCGCCTCCATAATTTGTTCTGCACGGCCGTAATCTGTTCCGCATATTTGTTCCCTTAATTTTCACAAAAGGAACCGGTGTGCCTCCGGGAACGAGGGCGCGCGCTGGCGCGTTTTTATTTGGTGCAGCGAGAAAGGAGGCACTTATGAAGAAACTCGCATTGGGCCTCGTTGCGGCGGCAACACTCCTTACCGCGGCGCCGGCTATGGCCCAGGTCGGCTTTTATGCGGGGCCGGGCGGCGTTGGAATCGGTTTCGGCGCGCCTTACTACGGTGGCGCCCCGTATTACGACTACTATCGCGGGCCGGGCGTCTATGTGGCGCCAGGATGGCGTTACCACCACTGGCATCACTGGGATCGCTGGTAACGGCTGACGCCATCGCGAACAGAGAAGAGGAGGCCCAAGCGGCCTCCTCTTCTTGTTTCGTGTGTTTGGAATTTAAAGAGCAAATTCGTTGCGCCGCACAACGCGGCAGCGGCGCCTTATTGCGAATGAAAACGCCAATGGAACAATCGCGTGATCGGCGCAATTGCGAGTGGCGGCGATGCGGCGTCGCTGTCATGATGAACTCTCGTGAAGACCTCGGGCGCGCTTGGCGGCCCCGGCTGCAGGCGCGGCCCGTTTGAACAAACGTTCAGGAGGTGCGCCATGACGTCGTCACACATTCTCGTTGGCGCGAGCATGAATCCGGCACAGCCGGCTATTCGCCGCGTCACCCCGTCAGATTTGTGGCAATCGCTTCGGCTCGGCTTCGATGATTTCTCGGCGATGCCGAGCCACGCGATCTTTCTCTGCATCATCTATCCGCTGCTCGGCCTTTGTCTGATCGCGATGACGCTCGGCTATGCGATGCTGCCGCTCGCCTTCCCGATCGCCGCCGGCTTCGCACTGATCGGACCGCTCGCTGCGATCGGGCTTTACGAACTGAGCCGGCGCCGCGAAGCGGGGCTGGACACCGCCTCAAGTCACGCGCTTGACGTGCTGTATTCGCCGTCGCTTGCCGCCATCGTCGCTCTCGGCGTACTGCTGATGGCGATCTTTCTGATCTGGCTGGCGGTCGCGGAAGCGCTTTATGTGACTTACTTCGGCTATTCGGCGCCGGCTTCGATCGTGCAGTTCGCTCACGACGTGTTCACCACGTCGGCCGGATGGAAGCTCACTGTCGTCGGCACCGGGATCGGATTTCTGTTCGCCGTGGCGGCGCTCACGATGGGCGTCGTGTCGTTCCCGCTGCTGCTCGACCGTGATGTCGGCGCCGCGGTGGCGCTGCTTACGTCGATCCGCGTGGTCGCGGCCAATCCGCTGACCATGGCGCTGTGGGGGCTGATCGTCGCCTTGTTGCTGGCGGCCGGCTCGCTGCCGTTGTTCCTTGGCTTGACGGTGGTGATGCCGGTGCTCGGTCACGCCACCTGGCACCTTTACCGCCGGGCCGTCGACCCCGCCACCACGCCGCACCCGGATTATCGGCCGCGCGAAAGGGCGCCGCGCTACGCGGCCGATTTTCCCGCGTCCCTGTTCCCGACGCGGCGGTAGCAAAAGATAGCGCTCCGCGCCTGCGGCGCCGATCGTTCCTGCTGAACTCCTGCGGAGGAGACGGCGCGAGCCACGCGCGCGGTTTCCTCGCCGTTGGCTTTCATTGAGGCATTCGCGAAGAAGCGTCCGCTAGACGATGGACAAAGCCGCCGGTTTTCCGCTCAAATAGAAGCCGACCATCTGCAGCAGACAGACGGGGAGGAATCCAATGAATCGCGTAGCATTCTGCGTCGCCGCGGCCGCGCTGGCCGCGCTCATGACCGGTCCCGCCAGCGCCGCAGACGTGAAGATCGGGGTCATCTATCCGCTGACGGGCAACGCGGCGAGTGCGGGACAATCGGCGCGGGATGCCGTCCATTTGGGCGCGCAGATCGTCAATAATGCCTATCCGGATCTGAAGAACTTGCCGCTTGGCGCGACCGCCGGGCTGCCCAATCTCGGCGGCGCCAAGATCGTGCTCGATGAGGCCGACCATCAGGGCAACCCGCAAATCGGCCAACAGCAGACACTGCGGCTGATCACCCAGGATCACGTCGCTGCCATGCTCGGCTCATATCACTCGTCAGTGTCGCTCGTTGCCACGGCGGTCGCCGAGCGGCAGGGCATTCCGTTCCTGGTCGCAGACTCGGTCGCCTCCAACATCACCGGCCGCGGCTTCAAGTGGACGTTCCGCACCACGCCGATCGCGCCCGACTTCGCCAAGGCCTATGCGGACTTTCTCACCCAGCTGAAACAGTCCGGCCGCAAGGTCGACAGCATCGCCATCGTCAACGAGAACACCGATTACGGCACCTCGGTCGGCGCCAGCATCGTGCAGGCTGCCAAGACCGCCAACATCCCGGTGGCGGCGCAAATCGCCTATAACGCCAACAGCTCGGACGTGTCCGCGCAGGTTCTCCAGCTCAAGACGCTCAAGCCGGACGTCGTGATCTTCGTCAGCTATACGGCGGACATCATTCTCTATTTCAAGACCATGAAGAACCTCGACTACCTGCCGCCGATCATCATCGGCGACGATGCCGGCTTCTCCGATCCGAGTTTCATCCCCAATGTCGGCGACCTTGCCCAGGGCGCGATCAATCGCAGCGCCTTCGACATCGGTAAACCGGGATCGAACAGCTATATCGTCGACCAAATGTTCAAGCAGAAATACGGCCGCGATCTCGACGACACCAGCGCGCGCTGGATGGAAGGCTTCTTGGTGCTGGCCGACGCCATCAATCGCGCCGGCTCGACCGACCCGGACAAGATCCAGGCGGCGCTGCGCGCGACCGATCTCAAGGCCGACCAGCTGATGATCGGGTATGACGGCGTGAAGTTCGACTCCACCGGCCAGAATATCGAGGCCTCGACCTTCCTGGTGCAGCTGCAAGGCAAGCAATACGTCTCGGTCTGGCCGACAGGCCGCGCGACCGGCCGGTTGCAATTACCGATGAAGGGCTGGCATTAGACGTTGACCCGATTGAAATCGGATCAAGGTCTAGTGTGGTGGATTTGAAGTTCCTAAGATCCAGCGGCAAACTCGAGTAGGAACTTCAAATCCGAAAAACCACACTAGAATCATTAAGTTGCTAGTGTCCCCTTTGATTCCGAAGTTCGCATCAGAGCCGCTGCTAGCACATGCGAACTCCGGAATCGGGACACTAGATTTTCCTTTGAGCATGATCTTATCCGAAAACCGGTTTCCACCCCGGATCACGTCAGGGGCAGGCTTTTTCGGGATCATGCTCTAACAACGCTCTGTGCGGGCGGCGCGTTGAACCGCGCCGTGCGTCGGACTTTTGCAGTCATTCGCGTATGCTCGACCTCGGCTTAAGTTTTCTCGCCAGCGTCGCCCGAGATCCGGACGCGTTGGCGATCATCGACGGCGACATAAGGCTGACCTATGCGCAGTGGTACCGGCGCATTTGCGCGCTGGTGTTAGGCTTCGACGCGATCGGACTTAAAGCCGGCGATCACCTCGTCACCGCGCTGCAAAACCGCTGGGAAGCGGCGACCCTGCATTGGGCCTGCCAGTTCGCCGGAATCGTCGTCACCCCGGTCAATTGGCGCTCGACGGCAGCCGAGATCGATTTTTTCCTAACCGATGCGCAGGCCAAGGCGATCGCCTACGAGGACGTCTCCGCGCCAGCCGTCACGGCCTCTTCCTTGGCGCCAAACATGTCCCGGATCGCGCTCGACGCGGCACCACCCGCCGGCACCGCATTCTCCGCGTTGGTCGCGCAATCAGCGCCCGATGCGGCGCCGCGCGTCGATGCCGAGGCCTGGTCGGTGATGCTCTACACCTCGGGCACGACGGCGCGGCCGAAGGGCGTGCCGCGCCGCCAGCGCACCGAGCGCGCCGCGGCGTTGGCGCATGTGGCGCAGAACCTTTATGCCAACGGCGAACGCACCCTCGGCGTCATGCCGCTTTATCACACGATGGGCGTACGCTCGCTGCTGGCGATGTCGCTTGTCGGCGGCGCTTTTGTTTGTCTCCGCCGCTTTGACGTCGCGCTGGCGCTCGAGCTGATCGCCGCCGAGCGCGTGACCAACCTTTATCTTGTGCCCACGCTCTATCACGATCTCGTGCACAATCCGCTGTTCGCGGCAAGCGACGTGAGTTCGGTCAAGAAACTCGGCTTTGCCGGCGCGCCGATGACCGACGGGCTGCTAAAGGAGCTGCAGGCCGCGTTCAAGCCGGAGCTGTTCGTCAACCATTATGGTTCGTCGGAAATCTATACCTTCACCATCGACCAGAACGCGCCGAAGAAGCCGGGCTCGGCCGGCCGCGCCGGCATCAATCAGATGGTGCGCGTGGTCAAGCTCGGCGCCAGATCGGTCGACGATATCGCCGCCGCCGGCGAGGAGGGCGAGATCATCGCGCTCCTCGCCGGCGATGAATCATTTGAAGGTTATTGGCGGCGGCCGGAAGCGGACGCCAAGGCGCTGCGGGAGGGCTGGTACTTTACCGGCGACACCGGCTTTGCCGATGCCGACGGCGACCTCTTCGTCACCGGCCGTGTCGACGACATGATCATTTCCGGCGGCGAGAACATTTCCCCGGTCGAGATCGAATCCTGCCTGTCGCTGCATGCGGGCGTGTCCGAGGTCGCCGTGGTCGGATTGCCGGACGAGCGCTGGGGCAGGGTAGTCACCGCCTTTATCAAGCGCCGCGCCGCGATCGAGGCCGAGGAGCTTGACGCTTTCTGCCGCTCCTCCGGCCTTGCCGGCTTCAAGCGTCCGCGCCGCTATATTTTCGTCGCCGAGATTCCGAAGTCGCCGGTCGGCAAGCTCTTGCGCCGCAAGCTCGTGGCGGGCGAATACGTCATCGAATCGACGCCCCCCGCCCAGCAAGGAACCGCCGCATGAATGCCCTTTCCGACCCGCGCCTGCAAAAGCTCGACGGCTTCCGCGTCGACATCGATACCGCGCACGAGCGCGCCGATGTGGTGCTCGACCGGCCGCCGCTCAACGTCATCGAGATGGGCCAGCGCGACCAGCTGCGCCTGGTGTTCGAAGCGATCGACGAGGACGCGCGCGTGCGCGTGATCGTGCTGCGCGCGGTCGGCGAACATTTTTCCTCGGGCGGCAATATCGCGGGATTTTTGGCCGCCTCGCCCGAGCAGGTGTCCGATCTCGCCTGGAACATCGCAGCGCCAGCGCGCTGCGCAAAACCGGTCATCGTGGCCAGCCGCGGCTATTGCTTCGGCGTCGGCTTCGAGCTTTCGCTCGCCTGCGATTTCCGCATCGTGTCGGAAACCTGCCTCTATGCGCTGCCGGAGCAGCGGCTCGGCCAAATCCCCGGCTCGGGCGGTTCGGCGCGCCTGCAGAAGATCATCGGCATCACCCGCACCAAGGACATCGTGATGCGCTCGAAACGCATAGCGGCGAAACAAGCCTGCGAGTGGGGCATCGCCACCGAATGCGTGCCCGATGACAAGCTGGAGGCAACCACCGACGCGCTGGTCGACGAGCTGCGCACCTTCTCGCCGCTCGCTCAGCGCACCGCCAAGACGCTGCTCAACGCCACCGAAGACACTGATCTCGAAGCAGCGATCGAACTGGAAGGCCATTGCTACAGCCGGCTGCGGCAGTCCGACGATTTTCGCGAAGGCGTCGAGGCCTTTCATGCCAAACGCAAACCGGTGTTTCGGGGGAGTTAGCAGGGCTGCTTAAGGCTGAATCGCTATCCGCGATCCGTCATCCTGAGGTGCGAGCACAGCGCGCCTCGAAGGATGCACGGCCCGGGCCGTCACCCTTCGGGCGCCGCTTCGCGGCCGCCTCAGGGTGACGGAAAACGATCAAGCGCACTTCAATGTGAAACGACTGCGCTCTAGCGGCACAAAACGCCGGGCAGTGTCTCAGCTTGAAATTCGGAACGCACCCCGAAACGGTCATCCCGTGGGCTCATCGATCGGCTGGACGAAGCGTATCATGTTGCCGAAGGGGTCGGTGACGCCGCTCTCGATCGTGTTCCACGGCGTCCGTTCCAAGCCGGGGCGCATATAACGGTACTTTTTAGCGCCGAGTTCTTCGAGGAAGGCCTCAATGCCGTGCATGGTCACGCGCAGCCGCGCTCCGGGGCAACCGTCGCCGTGATGTTCGCTGAGATGCAGGATCAAATCGCCGCGGGAGATCTGGCGGTAAAGCGGCGCATTGTCATCGAACCGATGATCCCAGTCCACGTGGAATCCCAGATAATTCAGATAGAACTCGTCTGCCTTCGCGATGTCGAAGATGCGCAAGATGGGGACCACTTGCCCAAATGTGATCGTCACTGTCATGGCACCTCCAAAACCATTTGCGTCTAACCCACTCTACCCATCGAACCGCGCGAGAGTGTGTCAGTTTGAGATTTAACCGGCCGGAATGAGCCATCGGTCGCGCCGGCCACAAGCGCTTCCGAGCCAATGATGACGTCAAGGGCAGAGCCGCTATGCGGCGTGCAAGCACGCCCTTGACGTCCCCGTTGCCTCGGAAAAAAAGTAGCCGTTACGACCGATGGCACCGGGCAAGCGCAAGAGAATTGTGCCTTATTCAAACTGATCAAAGGGGAGCTTCACATGAGCGGCACGCCATTTAAACTCGGCACTTTTGCGAAAGCCGGGACTGTCTTCGCCGGGATCGTGCTCGGCGACGACGACGTCATCAATCTCAAGGCGGCACCGAACGCGGTCGCCTTAAGCGGCACGGACAGCGTCGACGGGCTGCTGGCCGATTGGGATGCCAATTTCGCCGTGCTGCAGAAAATGTCCGATATGCTGGAAAAGGAAGGCAGGCCCGGCGCCGTCAAGCTTACGAGCCTGCGCGTGCTGTCGCCGGTGCGGCGGCCAGGCAAGATGTTCTACGCAGCGCAAAATTTTCAGGAGCACGTCGACGAAATGCTGCGCGCCGGCATGACGCCGGCCGGCGGCCCCAAATTCACCGGCGAGAAATCGACCAGCGAACCTTACCTGTTCCTCAAGGCGCCGAGCACGCTGGCCGGCGCCTATGACGACATCGCGATCCCGACGGGTTTGAAGAAAATCGACTGGGAGGCGGAGATTGCGCTCGTCATCGGCAGGCCCGGCAAGCACATCAAGACCGCGCGCGCGCTCGACCATGTGGCCGGCTTCATGACCACCAACGATGTCTCCGCCCGCGATCTGCAGATCCGCGCCGACCGGCCGGGGCTGCGCTCGGACTGGCTCAACGGCAAGAGCCACGACAATTTTGCGCCGACCGGGCCGTTTTTGGTGCCGCGCGCCTTCGTGCCGGACCACAAGCACCTGTTCATCCGGCTCACGGTCAACGGCGAGGTCAAGCAGAACGGCAACACCTCGCAATTCATCTTCACGCCCGAGGAGCAGATCGAATACGCCTCGAACATTCTTTCGCTGGAGAGCGGCGACTTTTTCAGTTGCGGCACTTGCGGCGGCGTCGGACAGGGCACCAACACGTTCCTCAAAGCGGGAGACGTGATGGAGACCGAGATCGAATCCTTGGGCAAGATGCGCAACCGCTTCGTCGCCGAAACGCAATAAGTCCGAACAAGACAATCAAACCGGCGGCCGCGGCACGCTCGGATCGCCAAGGTCCCAGAACAGGCCGGCCATGAGGCCGAGACCGTCGCGCGCGATCGGCGCCAGCAGGTGCTCGTTGGGCGCATGCTGCGAACAGCCGGCATAGGAATGCGGGATCCACAGCGTTTTCAGAGCGAGCACGTCGGCGAAAATATCGTTCGGCAGCGAGCCGCCGAGATTGGGCAGGATCGTCGGCGCGCGGCCGCTGGTGCGCGCGATCGATTGCGCCGCCCAGGACACCCACGGGTCGGCGGGATCGAGGCGGCTCGCGTGGAAAATACTGCTGCGGCCGCGCTGCACGTCGACCCGGCCGAAGCCGTGGCGGTCAAGATGCCGCCGCAGCGCCGGGATGATCTCGTCCACGTCGGTGCCGACCACATAGCGAAGCTGACAGTGAGCGCGGGCGGTGCCCGGGATGGCGTTGACCGGCCGCTCCGGCGTGCCGGCCGTGAAGGCGAGGATCTCAAAACTGTTCCAGCCGAACACGCGCTCGGCTGGCGTCAAGCCCGGCTCACCCCAGTCGCGGTCGATTTTCGGACCGTCTGCGCCGCCATCGACTTCGACACCGACAAGCACGTTGCGCACCGATTGCGGCAGCGGCGGCCGCCATTCCGCAATGCGGATCGCACCGCACGCATCGGTGATCGAGGCGATTGCGTGCGCGAGAACGATTCCGGCATTGGCAAGAAGCCCGCCCCAATTGCCGGAATGATGTCCGCCCTCGCGCAGGTCGACGATCAGATCGATAGGATAGCCGCCGCGCGCACCGAGAAACAAAGTCGGCTCGCCCGGCGCAATGCGCGGCCCGTCGGAGGCAATGAGCACATCCGCCTTGAGCAGATCGCCGCGGTGTTGTGCGCACACTTCGCGCAAACCCACGGAGCCGATTTCCTCCGCCATCTCGAGCAAGATCTTGCAGTTGAAACCGAGCGCACCGCGCTCGGCCAGCACCGCCGCCAGCGCGCCGATATTGACGCTGTGCTGGCCCTTGTTGTCGGCAGTGCCGCGGCCGTAGATGCGCTCGCTTTCGACGGCGACACGCCACGGCGACAGTCC
>JASHVN010000144.1 GCA_030044555.1 Xanthobacteraceae bacterium
CCGAATCGGATTTGTTCGCTGGGCGCGCCGAAGTCCGTCCAGTGACTGCGAAATTTCGTTTCCGCCTCTTGCGGGCCCTGACCGACGCGCCCGTAGATGATCCAGGCGCGCTCGCCGGCCGCGGCCTGACGCTCGCTATCGTGCGGATGGCGCGGATCCCAGGAGATAATCGGAAATCGCGGATTGAGCCCAAATCGCCCCGCATAGGACACGAGGAAAACCTTGACGGTCTGATTTTGCGCGACGATCACGTCGTCGGGGCGAGCCTGCTCCGCGAGATAAGTCAGTGCCTCCTTCCATCGCGGCTTGGTTTCGGCGCTGTAGTAAGGCGCAAGGCTTATCGCGCCGCCGATGGCGGCAATCAGCGCCGACACCGCGGATAGGCGGGCCGGCAGCGCGGCCGTTCCGATGCCCGCGAGCACGAAGAGTGGGCCGGTGCTCCAGAGCAGATAGCGCGACACAATGAGCGGCTGAAATTCCGCCACGGCCAAAACGACGAGCGGCATGGTCAAAAAGGCAAGCCCGATGACCACGAGCACATTGGGAGCATTCTTCAATCGCCAGGCGCCGAACGCGGCGGCGGCAATGACGAGCATGCCGAATTCAGGCAGCGGCGCCGGCATCAGCTCAAGCGTCATCAGGTCTTGGACGCGATACAGATAAAGCGCTTCTCCGACCGTCTTGATCGTTTGCCACGTCGCCCGCGGAATCCATTGCAGCCCATCAAGAACCGTGCCGCGATTCATCGACCACATGAGAAACAGCGCCGGCAGCCAGACCAGCGCGATGATCGCCTGCGACCATGCCCAGTTGCGGAGGAGCCCGGGCGCGGGCGCGGCGCGCAGGACGATCACGGCCATGGCGAGGTTCGCGGTAAGCAGAAACGGGATCGCATCGTTCTCGACCAGCAGCCCGGCGAGCGTTCCCAATACGAACGCGATCCAACCGCCGCGCAGCGCCTCGGCTCGCGTGATCGGCAATGCGGCGGCCTTGGGATTTTGCGCGATCTGCAGCAGCCCCCATGTTGCGATCAGCACGCAGCAGGAGATCAGCGCGTAGGGGCGGGCCTCCTGGGCAAACGCCACGTTGATGGGCGACAGCGCCATGAGCAGTCCGGCGACGAGCCCGGCCCAGAAGCCGCGCGCGTCGAATGCCAAACGGGTCACCAGAAAAACGCACGCTGCGCCAAACAGAACCGACGGCAGCCGCAGCATCCATTCCGGATTGTGGACGGCCGAGGCGAACGGACCAACGATGAAAAAATAGGTCGGGAAGTGCTTGTGCTTGAGCGAATCGACGAGGAGTTCGCCGGGCGGCAGCCTGGAGCGGCCCCAGGTGAGGATCTCGTCGTACCAGAACGCCTTGTCGGCGAGTCCATGGAGCCGCAACAATAATGCCAACGCCGCCAAGCCAGCGGCCAAGGCAAGGTCTGGACGCTGTTTAATCGCTGCAGCAAAAAAATTAGTTTGCGACGGAGCACCGGCGGCGCCGTGCACGTCGGGCGGATCGGGCCGCCGCCAATTGAAATGCATCACACACCAATCACGCCCCGGAGATGAGTGATAGCGAATGTTTGGGCCGCAGTCACCGGCCTGCCGGCCGCCGAATTGGGACCAGAGTTACGCGGTGGTTACGCCGCCGGTCATGCCGACAGATAAGCGAGGAGGATGACGAAGCCGGCGACCGCCAGCGTGGCATGCAATCCGATCAACGAGCCGGCTCGGCGCTTTTTAACGACGTGCATGAAGAGAATTCCGAGGCCGGCGAGCGCCGCGACTGCAATCAGTCCGGCGCTGATTGCGCCGAACGACGCTACGCCCTGATCCAATCCCCGCGGTGGTCCGCGCAGCGAAAGGAGGAGGCAGGCGAGTCCGCCGATGCCGAGAAGGGCGTGCAGCGTGCGCAGCGGCCACGGGATCGCAGGCGCGGTTCTACCGCGCAAATGAATAATGGCGAGTGCGGTGCCTAATGCGACCGCGGCCGCAAGGCCGGCGAAAGCGGCGGTCAGCATGACGTTGCCGAATGGCACGGCCGCAACCTTAATCCTCGATCACGTCGTGCACGGCGACGGCGCCGCGCCGCCAATACCCGGCCGCGCGCATCCATTTCGGATTGGCGCCGTGGTCAGCGATCAGTTGCTGGCGGAGAGCTTTTGCCTCAAGCGACTCGCAGGCGACCCAGGCGTAATAATCGCCTTGCGGAAATTTCACTGTCGCGAGCTTTTGCGCCAGCGCATTGCTGGCGCCGGGCGCGGCGCCGTTGCGGTGGGCCCAACTGACAGTCGCGTTCGCCTTCGTCGCGAAGGCAATTTCGTCGGCCGGGCCGTCGACTTCGCCGACAACGAGCGCGCGCGTGCCCGCCGGCAATTCGGCGAGCCGGCGTGAAATCGCGGGCAGGGCGGTTTCGTCGCCCACGAGCAGGTGCCAGTCATACGCCAGCGGAATAATGAACGAGCCGCGCGGGCCGCCGACGGTCAGCGTACCGCCAGGCTTGGCCTGCGCAGCCCAGCGTGTCGCCGGGCCGGCATCGTGGAGAGCGAAGTCGATCTCCAATGTATTTGCTGCTGAATCGTGGCGGCGCGGCGTGAAATCGCGGCTGAGCATGTTGGGCGCACCGTCGGCGTCGAGCGTGCCATCGGGAAAGAACAGTTTGATGTGATCGTCAAAGCCGAGGCTGACGAAACCTTCAAGGTCTCCCGTCAGCGTGACGCGAACCATGTGCGCGGCAATCTTTTCGATAGCCCTGATCGTGAGCGTGCGGCGGCGCGGCTGGTGGCGGACACGGCGCGGCGCGCGCGGATCGGCATGTTGCGCGGTGGCGTCGAGAGTGGCGGCCGGGGCTGAGCTGGACATTTTAGAAGCGCTCCAAATTTGTTGCGTCTTGCTGTCGTAACGGCAAGCTGGCCCCTGCCGGCACGATTTGCAAGACGCGATTTGCAAGACGCGGTTTGCAAGACGCGATTTCTAAGACGAGTTTTGCAAGCGCCGCGCCGCCTTGATTTTGCTTTTTCCTCCATATCAACGCGATCGGCGCCAATTACGAATATCGGCGCGAGCTGGATCTCAAAGCCGTCGAGCGGGCGGCGGTCGTCGCCACTGAGCAAGTCCGCTACGAGTCGTCGGATCTGGCTCAAGCCGTCGAACATAATATTCTGAGCTGGAAAGACGTTGCGAGCCTGGGCGACATCGTGACCGGCCGTTTGCCCGGGCGAAAAGCCGCCCAAGACATTACGCTATTCAAATCGCTCGGACTGGCCATGGAGGACGTCGCCCTCGCAATTCGGGCTTATGACAAGGCGAACGGGCTTATGACAAGGCGAAGCAGCAGGGCGTTGGGCAATCGCTTCCTAATCTGGCTGGATAGGGGGCAATTTTCTTTTCCTTTGTCACCCGCGCCCTTGGCAAACGCGCAAACGCAGCCACTTATATGTTCATCCGTCAGAACAGGATTGCTTCATGCCCTCGGACCGCCAATTGCATCTCGGCGCCTTCATGCGCCCGGCCAGTATCCACACCGGCGCCTGGCGTTATCCGGGCGCCTGGCCGGATATGAATTTCAACTACGCCCACATCAAGGAATGCATCCAGAAACTGGAGCGGGCCAAGTTCGATGCGTTCTTCATGGCCGACCACATGGCCGTGCTCAACATGCCGATGGATGCGCTCAAACGGAGCCACACCGCGACCTCCTTCGAGCCGTTCACGCTGCTCTCGGCGCTGTCGCAGGCGACCGAGCGCATCGGGCTCGTCGCCACCGGCTCGACCACATTCGACGCCCCCTATCACATCGCACGGCGGTTTGCCTCGCTCGACTGGCTGAGCAACGGCCGCGCCGGCTGGAACATCGTCACCACCTCAAATCCCGACGCGGCGCTCAATTTCGGGATGGAAGAGCACATGGAGCACAGCGAGCGCTATCGCCGCGCGCGCGAATTCTATGACGTGGTGACCGGATTATGGGATAGCTGGGCCGACGATGCCTTCACCCGCGACGTGGAGGATGGCATTTTTTTCGATCCGGCAAAGATGCATGTGCTCGACCATAAGGGCAAATATCTGTCCGTGCGCGGGCCGCTCAACATCGCGCGCCCGATCCAGGGCTGGCCGGTGATCGTACAGGCCGGCGCTTCGGATTCCGGCCGCCAACTCGCCGCCGAAACCGCGGAGGCGGTGTTTACCGCGCAAAGCGATCTTGCGGTCGGGCAGAAATTCTATGCTGATGTGAAGGGCCGCATGGAGAAGCTCGGGCGGGGACGCGATCACATGAAGATTTTGCCGGCGTGTTTCGTCGTGGTCGGCGATACGGTCGAGGAGGCCAAAGCCAAACGCTTAAAGCTCGACAGCCTGGTCAATTACGCCAACGCCATCGCGTCCTTGTCGATCGCGCTCGGTCACGATGCGTCGAAATTCGATCCGGACAAGCCGCTGCCGGACGCTATCCCCGAGAGCAACGCTTCGAAGAGCGGCCGCGAGCGCGCCATCGCTCTCGGCCGGCGCGAGAATCTGACGGTGCGCGAATTGGCGCAGCGGCTCGGCGGTTATTCGGGACTCGCTATGGTCGGCACGCCGCAAACCATCGCCGATGAGATGGAGGAGTGGCTCGAAACCGAGGGCTCCGACGGTTTTACCGTGATGTTTCCCTATCTTCCCGGCGGGCTCGACGATTTTTGCAATCGCGTGGTTCCCGAATTGCAGCGCCGCGGTCTGTTCCGCAGCGACTATGAGGGCGCGACCTTGCGCGAGAATTTGGGCTTGCCGCGGCCCAAAAATCGATTCTTTGAGAACTGACAGGCGCTCGCCTGGAGCTTGCTCTGACAGGCGAAAGTCCAAAAGCCCGCCCGCGCCAAGGCGCGAGCGGGGCCTTCAGGTTGGAACGGACTCGTCGACGCGTATTACTGATTTTGATTCTGGTTTGGCGACGGATTGTTATTTCCGTTCTGGTTGCTCTCATTGCTGGCGATGTTTACGCCGAGATCCGACAACGTCTGTTTATTGAGCTGACCGTGGCTCTGGATCCCTTTTGACTTCTGGAAATCTCTCAATGCAGTCCGCGTATCCCGTCCCCAGATGCCGTCGGCGCGACCGGTATGGAATCCTTTTTTAGCGAGGGCCTGCTGAACCTGGCGGACTCCATTATGGCCGAGTTTGTTCGGCGAAATGGACTGGTTGGATGCCTGCTGCTGATTTTGGTTCTGGGCTGGCTGATTTGCTTGTTGCTGATTGGCCTGCCCGTTTTTTTGCTGTGCCTGCGGCTGCTGGTTCTGCGGCTGCTGGTTCTGCGGCGCGTTTTGCGCCAGGGCGGGAACCAGGGCGGGAACCAGGGCCGGCATGGCTAGCGCAGCGCCCGCGAGCAGCGTGAGGGTGAGTTTTTTCATGACGCACTCCATAACTTGGCGTTTGGTGTATCTCTGGCGATTTTCTGCTTTACGCCGCATCGCGGCGTCTACGGGATGAACGCATCCCCGCGCCTGTTGTTGCGTTTGCGGGCCGGGAAAATAGGTCGCCGGTCAGTCTGACGCGCGGCGAACTGCTCGGTCCGATTTCCGACATGAAGCCTTGCGGAACTCGCAAGGTCGGTGCGCAACATTTCTAGGCGGTGTGGCCGTCGAAACCGCCCGATTTCGGCGTTTTTTTCTCGCGCTGCGGCGTCATCTTGGCGGTGTCTTCGCCGTTCGGCTCGCCACGGGGGCCGAGTTTCTCCCGGGCGAGGTCGTCCTCGGTGGGCCGGTCTTCTTCGTGGATTTGTCGGGGGGACATGGAACTGCTCCGGATTCACAGATAATCGGCCGCGAGCCGGTCCACGGAACCGGAAGCTGGCGTCGCGGTCAGCGCGCTTGCGCGAGGTTCATTGCTTCAAACCGGCTGCGCTGCTGATCGTTCAACCTGCTTTCGAAACTCGCCAGCGCGACCTGCATGGACAACGCGGCGCGCCAGCTGGCGTCGAGCCGGCTCTCCATCGCTTCGAGCCGTGCCAGCGGCGTCGAGGGCAATGGATTGGGGCAATGGGCGTGCAAATCGGCTGCGGCGCTGGCGAAGGTTTGCTTGAGGTTGGCGAGCGCATCGTTCTGGCTGCCGCCGGGCAGCACTGCTTGATCGATTTCGTTGACCGACCAATCGGTCGCCGGCGGCGCTGCGGCGCACTCCGAGGCGGCGGCGGACGCCGCGCCGAACTGCTTTTTTTGGCCGGCGTCGAGGGATTCTTCAAACTGCTGCAAGGGCGGGCGAACGAGATCGATCGCCATTCCGAGCACCTGCAGCTGCGATTGCATGAGTTGCAGCCGCGCCACCGGCTGGGCAGGGATGGCTTTCGGACAGGCCCGCGCCAGATAGCCGCTGGTCATGCCCAAAGCCGCGCCGAGCTTCTGCAGAAGCGGCAGCTGATCGGGTCGCAGCTTCACTTCCGCGCGGATGCGTCCGATCATTTCAGCCGTGCGGTCCGGCTGCTGACAGCCGTGCGGATCGTCGTCGAGCGGCGATTTGGCAAAAGCGCTGCGGAAGATCGCGTCGTAGCCGAACGGCCAAGGCTGGGACCGGTCGGGCCAGAAAATCTCGTCGTAGAGCGTCGGCAAAGCGATCGCTGGATACAGCAAAGCCGGTTCGGCGGATCGTGCCGGTTCGGCCTGCCGCGCGGTCTCCGTCCTGCCGAGGCTCTCCCTATCGTAGACGGCGTCATGCTCCCTACGACGCAGCGCAATGTGATGCCGATGAGCGAAATGATGCGAAGCGCCAAAGAAAGGCAGGCCGATATGGAAGGGCCCAAGCCTGATTCCGAAGGCCGAGACTGGCGTCGGCGAGGCAATCAAAGCAGCGACAGCGCCCAGGCAGACAACAAATACCGCCGCAATCTTGCGCATTTCCGCCACTCCCGATGGCAGCATCTACCAACGCGAAGCGAACCGAATTGTTCCATTAGAGCATGATCCCGAAAAGTGGAAACCGGTTTTCGGATGAGATCATGCTCAAAGGAAAATCTAGCGCATGATCCCGAAAAGTGGAAACCGGTTTTCGGATGAGATCATGCTCAAAGGAAAATCTAGCGCATGATCCCGAAAAGTGGAAGCCGGTTTTCGGATGAGATCATGCTCAAAGGAAAATCTAGCGCATGATCCCGAAAAGCGGAAACCGGTTTTCGGATGAGATCATGCTCAAAGGAAAAACCTAGAGCTTGATCCGATTCAACCGGATTGGGTCAAGGTCTAGAGCACGGCGGCCGCCGGGTCTCCCTGGCGCTTGTCGCCGAGGCGAAGCAGCGGCACGAGCACGAACGCGAATGCGGTAAAGGCCGCGGAGACGAGGACAAGCGGCGTCAGGCTGTTGTGAAAAACATGGGTGTAGAGAAACGAGCCGACATTATCGGCGCTCGCCGTGGCGAGATTGATGATCGACATCAGGACAGCGAAGGCGAAACCTTCGGCGCGCGGCGGGCAATAATCGGCAGCAAGCGTCAGTGTCGCCACGGTGGCGAGCATGGCGGCAAAGCCGCTGCAGAAATTGAGAATGGCGGCGGACGTTTCCGTCGACAACAAAAGGTAAGCTGCTGTCGTCACCGTGCCGAAGGCGATACTTACGTTGAGCAGCGCCTTCAAGGACATGCCGCCGAAGAAGCGGCGGTAGAGCAGGGCGCCCACCACCCAGCCGGCAGACGCAATCGAGCCGAGAATGCCGATATAGGCTTGCGAGAATTTCAGCTCGTCGGTCATGTGGTAGTAAAGCGGCGTGGCGAAGCCCGGGCTGAAGTAATAAAGAAAAATAAAGGCCGCGATGATCCATAGCTGACGCCGCTTGAACGATGCCAGGAGCCCATCGAACGTGCTGCGCATGCCCTGCAGATTGATCGACGTCTTTTGTTCGGGGATGAGCGCCAGCGTGCCGATGATGACCGCGAAAGGCGCGACGGCGACCAAGCCCGCCGCGACATGCAACGCGGTGCTCGGCGGCAGGTGCTGCACAAGTTGGCCGCCGATAATCGCGGCCGCCATGGCGGCGACGTTGAACCAGAGCCATTGCTGATTGACGAAGGCCCCGCTCTCATGGAGCCTCTGGCCGTTCTCCACCAGCACGGCGCCGCACAGCGTACTGGAAATCGCCATCGCGTAGGCAGTCAGCATCAACGCGAAAAGGAGCACGCTCGGCGTGTTGATCTGGGTCGCCCAGAAATAGCCGACGATGGCCGCTGCGTTGGCGATCAACAG
>JASHVN010000145.1 GCA_030044555.1 Xanthobacteraceae bacterium
CGCATCGCAATCCTTGCGCAGCTTGCCCTCGACATTGGAAGCGATGTGCATCACCTGGCTGTAGCGCTCGACGAAGAACTGATCGGTGACCTTAACGCTGCCGATCTCGGCGACCCGGCCGACGTCGTTCCTGCCGAGGTCGAGCAGCATCAGATGCTCGGCGCGTTCTTTGGGGTCGGCGAGCAATTCGGCTTCGAGCGCCTGGTCCTCATGCGGCGTCGCCCCGCGCGGCCGCGTGCCGGCGATAGGCCGGATGGTGACGACGCCGCGCTCGGCTTTGACCAGGATTTCGGGGCTCGATCCGGCGATGGCGAATTCGCCGTAATCGAGAAAGAACAGATAAGGCGAAGGATTGACCCGCCGCAAAGCGCGGTACAGCGCGAACGGCGGCAGTCGAAATGGCGCCTCGAAACGCTGCGACAGCACCACCTGAAAGATGTCGCCGGCCGCGATGTACTCCTTCGCGCGCAGCACCATGCGTCTGAATTCCGCGGGCGTGGTGTTTGACCGCGGCGCCACCTGGAGGGGTCCTGAGTGACTGGCGGCCTCTGATTTGTCGAGTGGACGATCGAGTGCGTCGATGATGCCGGCCAGGCGCTCGCGCGCGTGCGCCAGCGCTGCCCGTGCGGTGACGGCCTTGCGCGGCCGCACTGGCGTTACGACGGTGATCGTATCTTTCACTGTGTCGAAGACGATCACCAAGGTGGGACGCACGAGGATTGCATCGGGCAGGCCGAGCTGGTCGGGCCCGGGCGCCGGGAGCGAATCCTCTATCAGCCGCATCATGTCGTAGCCCAAATAGCCGAACACGCCGGCGGCCATCGGCGGCAACGCATCCGGCAGCGCGATGCGGCTCTCCCCGATGAGCGCGCGCAAAGCCGCAAGCGGCGCATCTGCGACCGGTTCAAAGCGGTGTGGATGCGCTTGCGGGTCGCGATTGATTTCGGCGCGCCGCGCGTTGGCGCGAAAGATCAGATCGGGCTCCAGCCCGATGATCGAATAGCGGCCGCGCACCGCGCCGCCCTCCACCGATTCGAGGAGAAAGCTTATCGGCCGCGAATTGTCGGCACGTGCACGCCTGTGCGCGGCGGTGACTTTGAGAAAGGCGGAGACCGGCGTTTCCAGATCGGCGACCAGCGTTGTCCACACGACCTGCGGCATACCGGCCGCGTACCGGGCGGAAAACTCATCGGCCGCGGTCTCGATCTGCATTCACTCGTTTTCCGGCGTGCTGTTGTTGCCGACTGCCTGCTCCAGCACGGATTGGTTCACGCTGGTGCCGAGGTCGTTTTCAAGCCATGCGACGTATTGGCTGAAAATGTCATCGCCAAGGGAGGTTTGCAGCAGCTGAACGAGCTTCTTGCCGTCGTCCGAGTTCGGATCGAGCGCCGGGGTTTTGACGTCAGTCACCCGGAAGACGATCCACTGCGTCGGCGTCTCGCCTTCGGAGCTTCCGAACGAACCTTTGGCGGTGTGAAAGGCCGCATCAATCGCCTTTGGTGGAACGCCGGGTGCAGACACGCCGCGTTTGATGCCCGAGGCGTTCTGCACCTTCACGCCATTGGCGGCGGCGAGCGCATCGAGCGTGCCTCCGCCCTTGAGCTTGGTGAGCATATCTCCGGCTTTGGCTTGGAGCCGCTTGGCGATCTCGTCGTTGCGCCACTGTTTCTCGACGTCCCCCCTGACCTCGCTGAGGTTGCGATCGCGCGCCGGCGTGATCGCCTCGACTTCGTACCAGACATAGCCGCCTTCGGCATCGATCGGATACGTGTCGACGCCAACGTCGTTGGAAAACGCGCCGTTGATCACGTCGCCCGCGGCCGGCATGGTCGCAACCAGCTTGCCGGACGCGTCGCGTCCGGAGCGATCGATATCGAGCGTGGCGGCGGGCAGGTTGAGTTTCTGCGCCGCCTCTTCCAGCGTAGCGCCGCCCGCCCGCGCGTCCTCGATCTTGTCGTGAATATCCTGCACCTTGCCCTTGGCGCGATCGAGCGCGATGTCGCTGCGAATGAACGGCGCGACGACCGAGAGCGGTTTCGTCTCGCCGGCCTCGATCTGCAGCACGGTAACGATCGCCACGCCGAACTGGCCCTGCACCGGCCCGCTCACCTCACCCTGCTTGAGCGAAAAGGCGACATTGGCCACCGTCGGATCGATGATTCCCGACTTCGGCACGGTGCCGAGATCGATGTCGCTCGGCTTGAGGCCACGCTCGGTCGCGATGGTCGCAAAGCTGACCCCCGACTTGATGCGCGCGCTGGCAGCCTGCGCCTCCGCCATGTTGGGGAAAACGATCTGCTCGATGTGGCGGCGTTCCGGCGTGACGTACTGTTTCAGATTGTCGTCGTAGCTCTTCTTCACGTCGGCATCGGAGACCTGGATGGTCTTGGCCAATTCCGGCGGCGTCACGATGAGGGTCACGATCTTTCGATATTCGGGAGCGCGGAACAAAATCTTGCGGTCTTCGAAATATTTGCTCAGCACGTCATCGGTCGGCGGCGGAATATTGCCGGCCTGGTCCGGGCCCAGCGCCAAGTAAGCGATGCTGCGCTCTTGGTTCTGAAATTGATTGACCGCGTCGAGATACACTTGCGGCACTGTGAGGCCGCCCGAGACGGCGTCGGTAATCTCGCGGCGCGGAATGTCGTGGCTTTCCTCGTCGATGAAACGCTGCTCGGAATAACCGATGTTTTGCAGAAAACCTTCGAACATTGCGCGGTCGAATTGGCCGGTCGGGGTCTGAAAGTGCGGATCGGTGACGATGTGTTGCACGATTTCGGACATGGGAATGCCGAGCCGCATCCGGCTGGCGAGTTGGTCGAGGCCGGCCTGCACCAGCAATTGGCCGAGCACCTGGCGATCGAGCCCCAGCGCGTTCGCCTGGTCGGGCGGGATGGGATGGCCGATCTGCTGCCCGAGCTGCTGCAGGTGGTCGTTGTAGGCCTGGCTGAACTGGTCGGACTGGATTTCGGTGTCGCCGATCTTGGCGACATACGACCGGCCGTAGCCGGTGAAAATGTCGTTAATCCCCCAGATCGCGAAACTGCCGGCAAGCGCCGTCAGGACCACGGTCATGACGATGCGGCCGAGCCAATTTTCGGAGGCGTTGCGGATACCTCGAAGCATAAGTTCCGATGTGCTGATGTGATGGGTTGCCGGTCAAGGGCGGCGTATCATAAGGGCCGTCCCACCGCGCCGCAATCGGCGGAATTGGCTGTTAAAACGTCTCTTTTCGCCATGCAATGGGTCTGCTAACGGCTCTTTGTCGCATTTTCGAGGCTTTAGGGATGACGCTCCGTCCGCTGGTCGCAGGCAATTGGAAGATGCACGGGCTTAAGGCCTCGGCAGGCGAACTGCAAAAAATCATCGCCGGAGCGCAAAAACTGGCCAACGTCGACGTCATGGTGTGCCCGCCAGCGACACTGCTCGCAGATTTCGCCGCGGTCGCCCGCGGATCGCGCGTCGCTATTGGCGGCCAGAACTGCCATTCGCTGCCCGCCGGCGCCTTTACGGGAGATATTGCCGCGGAGATGCTTAAGGATTCCGGCGCCCAGGCCGTCATTGTCGGCCATTCCGAGCGCCGCCACTATCACGGCGAGACCGACGAGGCGGTGCGGGCAAAGGCGCTGGCGGCGCGCCGCGCCGGGCTTTTGGCCATCGTCTGTGTCGGCGAGACCCGTGCCGAGCGCGATGCCGGCGATGCGCGCGCGGTCGTCGGTGCGCAGCTCAGTGGTTCGCTCCCCGAGGGCGCTGCCGATTTCGTCGTCGCCTACGAGCCGGTCTGGGCGATCGGGTCCGGCGTCACGCCGACAGCGCAGGATGTCGCCGACATGCACGGGTTCATTCGCGAGCGCCTGCGTTCCCGCTATGGCGAGGCGGGAGAGCGAATCCGCATTCTCTATGGCGGCTCGGTGAAGCCGGCGAATGCCAAGGAGCTGATGGCGATCGACAATGTCGACGGCGCGCTGGTTGGCGGCGCGAGCTTGAAAGCCGATGAATTTCTGCCGATAGCCGCCGTCTATGGCTAGCATTCGTCGTCGATCGCTCTGCGGATTTTCTTCACCGTGCCGTCTCTCGCACGCCTGCTCTGAGCAAAGGGAATGCAGTCGGGCTGACGAACGGCTCGCGCTCGGACGCAATTCGGAATAGTCTCCTTCGAACAAGCAAGAATAACGGCATCGCGCGGCTCGCGTGCGAGCCGCGCTGACAAGAGCGTATAGCGGGAGGGACGCCATGGCTGAGGACAGCAATCCGATCCGTCGCCGTAATTTCCTATTGGGTGCAGGCACCGCGCTCGCTGCGTCGGTGTCGCCGCCGCCTGCAGCCGAGGCGCAGGGCGCCGCAGCCACTGCGGTCCCCCCGGATGCCGAGCCGTTGCTCACGCTTACGCCGACCGAGCACGCCTTCGTCGTTGCCGCGGCCGATACGCTTATTCCGGCAGACGCGTTGTCGCCGTCGGGCAGTCAATGTGGCGTTGCAACCTTCATCGATCGACAGCTTGCCGGTGCGTATGGCAACGGCGCCCGCCTTTACCGCGACGGGCCGTTCGACAAAGGCAAGCCGGAGCTGGGCTATCAACTGCCGCTCAATCCGCGCGAGTTCTTTCGCGCCGGCATCGCGGCGGCCAACGAATGGTCGCGAAAAACCTACGGCAAGGATTTCGATCGCTTGATGCCGGCCGACCGCGAAGCCGCGCTCAAAGCCATGGAAACCGGCAAGGCGGAATTTTCCGGCATCTCCAGCCGCATGTTCGCCGCCGCGCTTTGGGAGATTTCGATGGAGGGATTTTTCGCCGACCCGATCTATGGCGGCAATCGCGACATGGCGGCGTGGAAGATGGTCGGCTATCCCGGCCTGCCTGCGACTTATCGCGAGGACATCAAAAAGTATTTCGGCAAAAAGTACGACAAGCCGCCGCAATCGATTGCGGACTTCTCGTAAGCGGAGGCGGCCATGACACTCAACACGGCAATCAAACTGAAGGAAATCGACGCCGTCGTCGTCGGCATGGGCTGGACCGGATCGATCCTGGCACGCGAACTCACCAAGGCCGGCCTCAACGTGGTCGGACTCGAGCGCGGATCGAAACGCATGCCGGGGGAAAATTTCACCATCCCCTCAGTGCGCGACGATCTCAAATACGCGGTGCGGCAGGAACTGTTTCAGGACACACAGCTGGAGACGGTAACGGTGCGCCACTCGCCCACCGAGACCGCGCTGCCGATGCGGCGGTTGGGCTCGTTTCTGCCCGGCACCGACCTCGGTGGCGCCGGCGCGCATTGGAACGGCATGACCTGGCGGTGGCTGCCGAGCGATCACAATCTGCGCACGCATCTCACCGAGCGCTACGGCAAAAACGCCATTCCGGCGGAAATGACGATCGAGGATTTCCCCGTCTCCTATGACGAACTCGAGCCGTATTACGACAAGTTCGAAAAGCTCTGCGGCGTCTCCGGCAAGGCCGGGAATCTGCGCGGCACCAAGATCGATGGCGGCAATGTCTTCGAGGGCCCGCGGCAGAATGAATATCCCAACCCGCCGCTGTTCCGCAGCATGGCCGGCACGATCATGGAGGAGGCCTCGCGCAGCCTCGGCTATCATCCGTTCCCGTGTCCGTCGAGCAATATGAGCCAGACCTACACCAACCCGGAAGGTCTCACGCTCGGCGCCTGCGAGTATTGCGGCCATTG
>JASHVN010000003.1 GCA_030044555.1 Xanthobacteraceae bacterium
TGTATGCGGCGCACGCGCTGGTGCTTGCCGCATCGGTTGCCTGGCAGGCCTACATTCAGGACGCGCCGCATCTCTACGTCACCGCGATGATCGCGCTCGTCTTCAAGGCGATCATCATCCCGGTCGCTTTGCATCGCATCATCGTGCGGCTGGGCATTCACCGCGAGATCGAAAAGGTGGTGGGCGTCGGCTCGGCCATGCTGGCCGGCATAGGGTTGGTCGCGCTCTCCATGGTGGTGATGCTGCGGGTGACTGAACAGGCGGGGCCGCTGGCGCAGGAGGACCTCGCTTTTGCCCTATCGGTGGTGCTGCTGGGCCTGCTCATGATGGTCACGCGGCGCAATGCCGTTGGTCAGGTCGTCGGCTTCATGTCGCTGGAGAACGGCCTTGTGCTGGCGGCCGCCGGCGCCAAAGGCATGCCGCTTGTGGTCGAGATCAGCGTCGCGTTCTCGATCCTCATCGCCTTCATCGTGATCGGAATCTTTCTGTTCCGCATCCGCGAGCGCTTCGACACCGTCGATGTGGGGGTGATGGACAGCTTCCGCGGAGAGCATCGATGACGTTCAATGCCTTGACCGGCGTGCTCTTGATTCCGGCGCTTGCGGCTGCGCTTCTCGCCGCGCTTCCCGGCTATCGCTTGACTGCGCGGATCAACGTGGCGGCGACGGCGCTGACGCTGTTGTGCGCGTTCTCGCTGTTCTTTCGCCGGCCGGCTTCCGGGACCTATCTCCTCGTCGATGATCTCAACGGCACGTTCATCGTGCTCACCACCTTCGTCGGCTTCACCACCAGCGTATTCAGCGCGAGCTATATCGGGCACGAGCTTGCGATCGGACGGCTGACGCCGGCATTCGTGCGCTTCTATCACGCCATGTACCAGGTGCTGATGTTCGCCATGAATCTGGCGCTCGTCGCCAACAATATCGGCCTGATGTGGGTCGCCATCGAGCTTGCCACGCTCACCACGGTCCTGATGGTCGGCATCTACCGCACCCACGAAGCGCTCGAAGCGGCGTGGAAATATTTTATTCTGGGCAGCGTCGGCATCGCATTGGCTCTGTTCGGCACGATTTTGGTCTACATGGCGGCGCGGCCGGTGGTCGGCGAAGGCCTCGATGCCATGGTGTGGACCATTCTGGTCCGCCGCGCCGGCGCCTTCGATCCGGCGCTGCTTGATCTCGCTTTCGTATTTTTGCTGCTCGGTTACGGCACCAAGGTCGGGCTGGCGCCGCTGCATGCCTGGCTTCCCGACGCGCACGCGGAAGGTCCGACGCCGATCTCGGCGGTGCTGTCGGGCCTCCTGCTCAACGTCGCGCTATACGCGCTCCTGCGCTTTAAGATGGTGCTCGCCGCGAATGCCGCAGCCTTGGCGCCCGGGCCGCTGATGATCGCTCTCGGCTTGCTGTCGCTGATATTCGCCGCGTTCATGCTGTACCGCCGCCGCGACATCAAGCGGCTGTTTGCCTATTCGTCGATCGAACACATGGGCATCATCACCTTCGCCTTCGGTATGGGCGGCCCGCTCGCCAATTTTGCCGGCCTTCTGCACATGACGATGCATTCGCTCACCAAGTCGGCGATCTTCTTCGCCGTCGGTCACGTCGCGCAGGTGAAAGGCACGCAGCGCATCGCCGATATGGGCGGGCTCACGGAGACGCATCCGCTGCTCGGCTGGGGCCTGATCCTCGGCGTGGTGGCGATTGCCGGATTGCCGCCGCTTGGAATCTTCATGAGCGAGTTTCTGGTCGTCAGCTCGACCTTCGCCCGCGCACCGCTCTTGGCGATCGTGCTCGTGTCCGGCCTGCTCGTGGCGTTGGGCGGTCTTTTCCTACGGCTCAACAGCATCGCCTTCGGAGAGCCGCGCGGGCCGGCTGCCAAGGCGCATGCCTCCTACGTCCCGATGTTCGCTCATCTCGCTCTGGTGCTCGCCGCCGGCATTTATTTGCCGCCCGCGCTCGTCGCCTGGTTCCACAACGTTGCCGGACTCCTTGGGTAAAAGATGCCGCCTCTCGCCGATCTCCTGAAAGGCACAGCGGTCGAAGCTCATCGCCCATGGCCGCGCGTCGTCGTGACACACGCTGTCTGGCGAGAGATCGCGCATGCGCTTGCGCAAGGGCGCGCGACCCTGCTCGGACTTTGGGGTGACCAGGCGGCCGCGCCCGCGGTGCACAAGTCGATGGTGCACAAGCCGATAGTGCACATGGCGATCATGAGCGAGGAAGCCTGCGACATCGCGGTCGTCAGCATCGACTGTCCGGCCGGCAGTTTTCCCTCGATCGGCGCCGAGCACCCGCCCGCCATCCGCCTCGAGCGCGCGATTTTCAGTTTATTTGGACTGGAACCGATTGGCGCTCCGGATAAACGGCCCTGGCTCGATCTCGGCTTTTGGGACGTGCAGTATCCGCTCGGCGCGCGCGCTGCAGCTCCGGCGACGCGGACGGCTTACGCATTTCTGCCGGTGGAAGGCGAAAGTCTGCATCAGATTCCAGTCGGTCCGGTGCATGCCGGAATCATCGAACCCGGTCACTTCCGCTTCACCGCCGGCGGCGAAACCGTGGCGCGGCTCGAACAGCGCCTCGGCTACGTTCACAAGGGCATCGAATCGCTTATGGCCGGCGCGACCGTCGAGCGCGCCGCACAGCTCGCCGCTCGCACCTGCGGTGACAGCACTGTCGCCTACGGCATCGCCTTTGCGCGCGCGGTAGAGGCGGTACTGCAGATCGAACCCCCGGTGCGCGCGGCGTATTTGCGCGCGCTGATGGCCGAGCTCGAACGGCTTGCCAACCATCTCGGCGACATCGGCGCCATCTGCAACGATGCTTCGTTCGCGCTCATGCACGCGCATTGCGGCATCCTGCGCGAACGCGTTCTGCGCGCTGCCGATGCCGCGTTCGGCCATCGGCTGATGATGGATCGCGTCGTGCCTGGTGGCGTTGCCGGCGATCTTGATCCTGCCGGGGCCGCAACTATCCACGAGGCATTGCAGGATATCCGCCGGCGCTTTTCACGCCTCGTCGAGCTTTACGACAACACGGCCTCGCTGCAGGACCGCACCGTCGCCAGCGGAATTGTGACCGCCGATCTGGCGCGACAGTTCGGCGCCGGTGGCTATGTCGGGCGCGCCAGCGGCCGCAATTTCGATGCCCGCAGGACGCCCGGCTATGCCCCCTACGACCAACTGGACTTTTCCGTTCCTGTATTCACGGCAGGCGACGTCGACGCCCGCGTGTGGGTGCGAATCCGCGAAGTCGAGCAAAGCCTCGCGCTGATCGAGCAAATCCTTGCGCGTCTGCCGCAGGGGCCGCTCACAATGCCGCTTGCCGAAGGAGCCGGGGAGGGATTGGGACTGGCCGAAGGGTTCCGCGGCGACGTACTGGCGTGGGTGCGGCTCGACGGCATGCGCGTCGAGCGCTGTCATCTGCGTGATCCGTCGTGGTTTCAGTGGCCGCTGCTCGAAGCCGCGATCGAAGGCAACATCGTTGCCGATTTTCCGCTGTGCAATAAGTCGTTCAATTGCTCGTATTCGGGGCATGATCTGTAGGCGAACAGATGCGCAGGACGCTGTTTGAAAGTCTTACACGCCGACCGCTGACGGAAATACCGCCGTTGCCCGACGACGCGGCGCTTGCCGAATTGGCAACGAGCGTCAATCGTGCGGCGCGGCGCAAGCTTGGCCGCAGTCTTTCCATCCGCGCCGTCGATGCGGGCTCCTGTAACGGCTGCGAGCTGGAAATCCACGCGCTCAACAATGCCTTCTATGATCTCGAACGTTTTGGGCTGCGCTTTGTCGCGTCGCCGCGGCACGCCGATGTTCTCATGGTGACCGGACCGGTAACCAAGAACATGCGTGAGGCTTTGGAGCGCACATACAACGCAATGCCTGATCCGAAATGGGTCGTGGCGGTCGGGGATTGCGCTGTTGATGGCGGCCTGTTCTCCGGTAGTTATGCGGTCGTCGGCGGCGTCGGCAAAGTCGTGCCCGTCGATCTGCACATTCGCGGCTGTCCGCCGCAACCCGTTCAATTGCTCGCGGGCTTGCTGACCCTCCTCAATGAGGCGGGCTGATCGCGGCCGCTAGACCTTGATCCAATTCGATTGAATCGGATCAAGGTCTAGATTTTTCCTTTGAGCATGATCTTATCCGAAAACCGGTTTCCACTTTTCGGGATCATGCTCTTCGCGTAAGGGCTTGCAGCGCGATCCGCCAAGTGAAAAAGTTGCGGTGTATAGCGTAGGGGAGGTTCAGATGGCAGTCGAGCGGATCGATTATCAGGCTGGTAGCGTAACCGGCAAAGGTGCTCTGGTATGGAACGAGAAGATCAGCGCCAAACGTCCGCTGCTTCTCGTCATGCCGAACTGGCTGGGCGTCACTGAGCACGCGATCAAGCGGGCACAGAGAATGGCCGGCGACAAATATGTCGCTTTCGTCGGCTGCATGTATGGCGGCGGCCAGACCTGTGAGGGCCCACCGACCTCGCAGGAATGGATGATGGGGGTGCGCGCCGACCGCGTCGAGGGGCGCAAGCGCGTCAATGCCGCTCTCGCCGCCTTAACGGCAGAGGCCGACAGGCGCGGTATCGGCGACGCGAGTAAAAGGGCGGCGGTCGGATTCTGTTTCGGCGGCGGCAATGTTCTGGAACTGGCGCGCAGCGGCGCCGACCTCAACGCCGTGGTCTGCCTGCATGGCGACCTGCAGACCACCATGCCGGCGAAGCAGGGCGACATCAAAGCCGCGGTGTTTGTGCTTCACGGGTCCAAGGATCCCGTGGCGCCGAAAGCCGACCGCGACGCCTTGGAGGCCGAAATGGATGGCGCCGGCGCTAACTGGCAGCTGCTCGATTTCGGTGGCCGCCTGCATTCCTTCGCCGAGGAGGAAACCATGATGAAGGGCATGGCCGAATATAACGCCCCCGCCGCGCACCAGACCTATCGGATGCTCGACGACTTCATTCAGGACGCATTCAATAAAAAACTCTGACCGACGCGGCTGGAAAGTAGCCACCGCAGCGTCACGACCTCAAGTCCGAGCCTGCAGGCGCTCTTCATAGGTACGCGACGAGAGGACCGAAGGACGGGAACGCTTCATCCGGGCAAACGCCGTTCTGTCTCGCGTCCATTTATGACCTGGAGAAACGTCGCCCCGTAGCGCGCGAGCTTGGCCTCGCCGACACCGGGGATTGCACCAAGTTCGGCAATGGATTGCGGACAGCGTGCGGCCATTTCCACAAGTGTTTTGTCGTGGAAGATGACATAAGGCGGTACGTTCTGCGCTTTGGCAAGTTCCAGGCGCTTCGCGCGGAGCTTCTCGAACAGCGCACGGTCGGCGGCGGGAAGCGCTGCCCTTGCCTCCCGACGGGCGGATTTCCGCTCCGGCCTCGCCCTTTTCAAGACGCGCAGATGAAGCGGCGGCTTCTCGCGCAGGAATTGGCCGCCTTTGGGAGAGATGAACAAGCCTCCGTGGCCTGCCACATCCACCGAGATCAATCCATGGGCGACGAGCTGGCGCACGGTCGAGCGCCAGGCGTTGCGGTCATGCTCCCTGCCGATGCCAAAAGTGGAGAGCTTGTCATGTCCCAGACGGCTGATGCGCTCGTCGGATTCGCCCAGAAGAACCGAGATGACGTGCGCCTGCCCGAAGCGCTCACCTGTGCGGTAGATGCAGGAGAGAAGCTTCTGGGCGGCAATGGAGCCGTCAAAGGTCTCGGGCGGGTCGAGGCAGACGTCGCAATTGCCGCAAGGGGGGCAGTCGTCACCGAAATAGCGCAAGAGCACCTGCCTGCGACACTGGCAGGATTCGGCGAAACCCAAGAGCGCATCGAGCTTGCGATGCTCCACCCGCTTGCGTGCTTCGGGCGCTTCCGACTCGTCGATGAAGCGGCGGCGCAGTGCGATGTCGGCCGCGCCGTAGAGCATGAGCACTTCGGCCGGCAGTCCGTCACGGCCGGCGCGGCCGGTCTCCTGATAATAGGCTTCGATGCTGGCGGGCATGTCCGCATGGAGCACGAAGCGCACATCGGGCTTGTCGATGCCCATCCCGAAGGCGATGGTGGCGACCATGACCAAGCCTTGCTCATGCTGGAATCGGCGCTGGCTTTGTTCTCGCGCCTTCATCTCCATGCCGGCGTGGTAGGGCAGGGCGACGAAGCCGTGGTCATTGAGGGTGGCGGCGACTTCGTCCGTCTTGCGCTTGGAGAGACAATAGACGATGCCGCTCTCGCCCCGGCGGGGCTCGAGGAAGCGCAGCATCTGCTGTGTCGTGCTTGTCTTTTCAGCGGCGCAATAACGGATGTTGGGACGGTCGAAACCGGAGATGAAGCTGTTTTGGGTGCCGATCTTTAAATGTCCGACGATTTCCGCCCTTGTCGGCGCATCCGCTGTGGCGGTGAGCGCCATGCGCGGCAGGTCGGGGAAGAGCTCCGCGAGGCAGTCCAGGGCGCGGTATTCGGGCCGAAAATCGTGGCCCCATTGCGAAAGACAGTGGGCCTCATCGACGGCGATGAGAGAGAGACGCGCAGATTTCAGCCGATCGCGGTTCTCGGGCTTCAAGAGCGTTTCCGGAGCCATGTAGAGGAGGTCCAGATCGCCCCGTTCGATATCGCGCCAGAGGATATCCCTTTCCTCGCCCCAGAGCCGGGAATTGAGCGCCCCCGCCTTTACGCCGACCTGTCTGAGCGCCGCCACCTGGTCTTCCATCAAAGCAATGAGGGGCGAGACGACGAGGCCAATGCCCGGGCGCGCCAGTGCCGGGATCTGGTAGCAGAGCGACTTGCCCCCACCCGTCGGCATCAAGACGAAGGCGTGGTTTCCCGCGATCACATGCTCGATGATGTCCAGCTGCCGCCCGCGGAAGCTGTCGTAGCCGTAAACGGTCTTCAGGATGGTGAGCGGGTCGGCCGGCACGGGAGGACTCAAATTCTGGGAGGATGGCTATTCTCGAATAGCGAATTTTTTCTGGGGACGCAGCATCGGGATGCGTCGCTTGGGCGATCTGAGCTGCATCATGCTGTAGTGTCCCAATTCCGAAGTTCGCATGATTGTGCGGAATGCTCGTTTGCGAACTTCGGAATCGAAGGACACTAGCAACTTCTTGATCTAGTGTGGCTTTGGTTCAGAAATCCGCGTAACGAACCCGCCGCAATAATGATGCGGACTTCTGAACCGCCACACTAAGATAAACGTGCTCGCCGAAGCTTTGCGGCTTATCGAGACCGAGCCGCTGCTGCAGCCCATATATATGAGACGCCAAGACCCACTCCGTTTCGACTTGGACGCCCTGCGGAAGCTTGCGGGTGACAAGGTATTTGCGCGCGGCGAGGCCTATCATCGCGGCCACCAGGTGCAAATACTGGCGATTGATTCGAAGCGCGTGCTGGCCCGAGTCGCCGGCACGGAGGATTATCGCACCGAGCTTGCGGGGCGCGGCAAGACGATCGGCGGCGCGTGCTCCTGCCCCGCGTTCGAGGATTGGGGCTTTTGCAAGCACATGGTGGCGACCGCGCTGACAGCCAATGAAGCGGGCGGTGCGGTGGAAGGAGACGGCGCGTTGGCGCGCATTCGCAAGCATCTCAAGAGCAAGCGCGTCGATGCGCTCGTCGACATAATCATGGAATTGGCCGAAAGAGATGCCGCTTTGTTCCGCAAGCTTGATCTGGTCGCCGTGGCCCATGATTCTGATATCAGGGGACTTGAGGCGGCGCTACGGAAGGCGATCGACGGGGCGACGCGCACGCGCGGCTTCATCGACTATAGCGAGGCGGGCGGCTGGGCCGCGGCGATAGACGAGACACTCAATGCGCTCGACGATCTCGCCTCGGGCAAGCATGCCGACGTTGCTCTTGAACTCGCAGAACATGCCATCGACCGAATCAAGCATGCGATTGAAAGCATCGATGATTCCGACGGGCATTGCACCACGCTGCTCGATCATGCGCGCGACATCCACCTGGCCGCGGCGCGCACGGCCCGTCCCGAGCCTGTGCAGTTCGCGCGCGATCTTTTCGCCCGCGAGATGGCCGACGAATACGGCACATTCGGCGGGGCGGCGGCTCTCTATGCGGTAGTGTTGGGCGAGAAAGGGCTGGCCGAATATTGCCGTCTGGCGAGCGCAGCTTGGGATCAGCTGCCGTTACGCAACGGCCGTGGCCGGCATGAACCCGGCAGCGACTATCACCGCTTGGCCGGCATCCTTGATTTCTTCGCCAAACGCGACGGCAATGTGGAGGCGCGCATCGCACTCCGTGCCACGGATTTGTCCTCGCCGTGGCAATATCTGCAGCTCGCGGAGTTCTGTCTTGCACAGGGCCGCGAGGATGAGGCGCTGCGCCGAGCCGAGGAAGGCCTATGGATGTTCGAGGATGATCGACCCGACAAGCGGCTCGTATTTTTCGCGGCCGACCTTCTTGCGAAGTCGAGCCGAAAGCCCGAGGCGCGAAGCGCATCTGTGGCGCGCCTTGGAGAAGGCGCCGAGTCTCGATTTGTACAAGCGGCTCCGCAAGCTCTGCGGCGCGGCGGCGCCTGATCGCACGTTACCCTTCCTCGAAGCCGGGCTTGAGCGCGAGCGGCCGAACACTTGGCATCATTCTGCCGATCTCTTGGTCCGCGTCCTGATCGAGGAGAAGCTGTTTGACGCGGCCTGGGGCCGCGTGCGCAAACATGGCGTCCGTCGATTTGCAGGAGAAGCTGGCGCGGGCCTGCGAAGCGACGCATCCCCGCGAGGCGCTGGAGATTTACGCTGAGCGCGTCAACCAGCTTGCGGATGCCGGCGGCAGTCACGCCTATGCGGAGGCGGCAAGCTTGATCAACCGCATGGCGGGCTTGCGTGGCGCGGCCGTGCAGGCGGCCTATGTCGCGGAGCTCAAGATGCGGTTTGGCCGCAAGCGCAATTTCATCAAGCTGTTGGTGTGACGTACGGCCCGGCGGTCGAAGCGGAGAACCGTCGGATGCTGGAGCGCCAGCGCCAGTTCGGACCGTGAGCAAGCAGCCAGGGCGGGATAGGCTTTCTTTGAATCGTCGTTCCGCTCTAGTGTCCCGATTCCGAAGTTCGCATGTGTTGGCGGCTGCTTTGATGCGAACTTCGGAATCAAAGGGACACTAGCAATTTAATGATTCTAGTGTGGTTTTTTGGATTTGAAGTTCCTACTCGAGTTTGCCGCCGGATCTTAGGAACTTCAAATCCACCACACTAGCCTATTGTTGGAGCATGATCTTTTCCGAAAACCGGTATCCACCCCGGATCAAGTCCCGGGGCGGGCTTTTTCGAGATCATGCTCTTCTGATCCGCGAAGTAGCGATCAGCTTCTGTCTCAATAGAGGCTTGCGGAATGTTCTCATTTTGTTCTATAATCCGCCCCCGCACGCAAAAAAGCCGCCTGCAGTTAAGGACGTACGCGTATGCAGGGCGTATTCGATTTTTATCGGAATTTTCCACACAGGCCCGTGCGACCGGAGCGGCTGTTCTATGGACTGTTCCCCGATCCAGAAACGGCCGCTCGGGTGAGCCGATTTCGGCAGCGGTTTCTTTGCGAGAATGATCTGAACGGAAGCCCGCTGCAGGCGGCACGTCTGCATGTCTCGCTGCATCACATTGGCGATTACAAACGTCTGCGGACAAAATTCATTTATGCGGCGGCGCTGACGGCAAAGACAGTGGCAATGCCTTCGTTCGAGGTGACTTTCCGCGCCATCAAAAGCTTCGAGGAAGGCCCGCCCATCGGCGGCAGACGGCGCGGGCGGCCCTTGGTCTTGCTCGGCGAGGGAGACGCGCTGTTTAAGCTCCACAGCGCACTCGGCGGCGCGATGGCGAAAAACGGATTGCGGACGGAGGTCTGTTTCACGCCGCACATGACCTTGTCCTACGATCCGAAGGCGATCGCAGAACAGGCGATCGAGCCGATCCGCATGGCGGTGAGCGAATTCGTTCTGGTTCACAGCGAACTGTGGCTCACGAAATACAATGTGCTCGATCGGTGGCGGCTGGCGGGTTGAAGGGCATCGCGCCGGCTGCTGAGGCTACTCATGCACTCTCATCAATTAGCAGCCTGCGAGGCTGAACGACGCCCGGAGTCGGCGCACAGTCGCAGTGATTTGGTCTGGTGGCTCCTCCTCCATGGTATCTGGAATCACTGCGCCAAATTTTCCGGTAAGCGAACTGCTAGTCCCAAACCGGGCGGATGATCTTGATCTTCCAGTCGTAAGGGGTCGATGCTCCAAAGCGCGGCGAGATCAACCACGTCGGTTTCATTATGCAATGCATTGCGGCCTTTTTGCCGAACTCCCGCCAGCGCGTCACCTCGGGACAGCCCGCTTGCGACGAGCGCATCCGCTTCGTCCTGTTGCTGACCTGCTATCCTGAAAATCTCGTCCAAAGCGTCGGAGGGCGAGAGACCGCTCAGATTGGCAAACCCCAGTTTTGCCTCTTCCGGTTCCGCTCCAGGCGTCGTGTTCCGGCCGTGCGCCTAAGCCAGACGCTCACGAGCCATCTGCATGGCAAGCGCTGCGAGCCGGAGTGTGGCCGCAATTTCGTTGAAAGCAAAGGACGATAAACTCACTCAACAAGGTACCCCCCATGCCGCACTACACCGCGATCGTCACATTGCTTGCCGTGGCGTTCTATTTCTTTCTGGCGACGCGCGTTGCGGTCGCGCACGGCAAATTCAACGTCATGCTTCCGGCAACGACGGGCAATCCGGATTTCGAACGCGTCTTTCGTGTGCATGCGAATACGCTCGAATGGATGCCGACGTTCCTGGTGCCGCTGTGGCTTTGTGCGATTTACCTCAACGACATCGTCGCCGCAGCGCTCGGGCTCGTCTGGATCGGTGGGCGTGTTTTGTATTTCGTCGGCTACCGCAAAGCCGTGGAGAAGCGTCTGCCGGGCTTCTTCATTCAATCGAGTGCGTGTTTTTTGCTGTTTATCGGCGCTCTCGCCGGCATCATCATGCGCTGGTGATCCAGAGCATGATCCCGAAAAGTGGACACCGGTTTTCGGAAAAGATCATGCTCAAAGGAAAAATCCAGAGCTTGATCCGATTCAATCGAAATTGGATCAAGGTCTAGGAGCGCCGGGCGGCCACATCCTCTCGCTTCGGCCGGCGGACGGCTGTCACTTTCCCGCTGCTTTCGCCGCCGCAGAAGAATTGATCCCCGCCATCAGATTCCAGCCCTGACACGCTGGCACCCGGCGGCATCTCGATCGTTTCCAGGACTTCTCCCGTTTGCGGATCGACGCGCCGTAAATCGCTTTCGTCGCCCTCCAACGTGGCGTGCCAGAGCTCCCCATCGACCCAGGTGACTCCAGTGACGAAGCGGTTGGCCTCGATGGTACGCAGCACCGCTCCTGTATTCGGATCGATTTGATGGATCTTCCGGTTCCGATATTGCCCCATCCAGAGCGTCCCTTCCGCCCACGCCAGCCCGGAGCCGCCGCCGTCCGGAGCCGGAATGGCGGCAAGCACGCAGCCGGTGTTTGGATCGATCTTGCGAATGCTGTCGCCGGAAAGCTGAAACAGGTGGCGGCCGTCGAAAGCCGTTCCTGCCTCGGCGGCAACATCGATGGCGCGGATCTTCTCCCCGCTCTCGGGATCGAGTGCATTGAGCTTATCGCCCGATGCAAACCAGACGCGTTGACCGTCGTAGGTCACCCCATTCACACGATCGACGCCGGGAAACGGCCCGTATTCGCGAAGGATTTCGGCTTTCGATTGTTTCATGGCGCCATCTTAAACGGTGGGCAGCGGGCCCGGGAGTAACAAGGTTGTCGTGAAATCCGGCACCGGGCGGGTGATCCAGCGGCGCGCGCGCCCGCGGCCATACGACTGGACCTTGCCCGCGCTCGCGAGGGCATCGAGCGCACGCTGCACGGTACGCGCGCTCGCTCCGAGCGCAAGCGACAGCGCCGAGCTCGACCACGATTCGCCGTCGGCCAGGAAGGCAAGCACCGACGCATGCTGATCGTCGACCGGTGGCGCCAGCACGACGATCTTGCGCGCGCGGCGTGGCGCCAGCGCAAAACCAAGCGTCGTTGCGCTCACGTCCGCTAGATGTTTGAGCTTGACGCGAAGCCGCCCGACTTCGACGCGCAGCCGGGCGCGATGCGATTCATCGGCGTGCTTTGCCCGAAAGGCGCGAGCGAGCAACGTGTTTCTCGGCACGTCCGCGGGCCAGGCTTCGCCGAGCGTGCGGGCAAGCGCGAACAAGACCGGACGGGTCGCCAGCGAGACCACGGTCTCCGCGTCGCGCACCGCTAGTCGACAGGCGTCCACGACGAGTGCCCCCGAAGCGAGCAGCGCTTCAACCTCCTCAAGCAGCAGAAGCCGCTCTTCGCCAGGCGCAATCAGCCGCGCGGCCGGCGTGTTCAAGATCAGGCCGGTGCTTTCGACCTCCGCCATCAGCGCAGGAATGCCCGCATGACGCGCGGCGCGCTCGGCCTCGACGAGCGCTACGCGCGCCACCTTGATCCGCAAACGCCGTATCGCGATTCCGGCAACCGCGAGCTCATGGGCGGCCCTCAATGCCGGCGGCAGAGCCGCGGCATCGAACTTCGTCAGCGCGCGTTCGGCCTCGTCGAGGCGCCCGATCAACAGAAGACGCCGGACCTCGAGATGCCGTGCGTGCGCGGCATTCGTCCGGTCGCCGTGCGCTTCGAGCGCTGCCCGCGCCACCTCCAGCGCCTTCGCGGGCCAGCTCAAATCGCGCGACACGAGGGCAATCTCGGCCTCCGCAACGACGCATCGTGCGCGAGCCATCGCCTCTTTCGGGCCAAACGCGCGCGCCGCTTTTCGCAGGAGCACCCTGGCCCGAACGAGATCTCCCAGCTGCGCCATGGCGATGCCGCGCAGCGCCAGAGCCGGCGCGTCGTCGCGCAGCGCAACGCGCTTCAGCGCGCCGAGCGGATCACCCGCTGCCAGCGCCTGCGCCGCAGCCGCGATCAGCGCATCCATCGGAATCCCGACAAACTTGTAACTCCCACCGTTTCCATCTCCGTCGCTACATCTGTCTCACGATCAACAACACGGCACGGAGAAACGGATATGCCTGACATTCTGCATAAGGTCGGAATCAAATCGTCCTCGCCGGACGATGTCTATAAGGCACTGGCCACCGTCGACGGCCTTTCGCGCTGGTGGACGCGCGACACCCAAGGCGAAAGCAAGGTCGGGGACCTGCTCAAGTTCCGCTTTGGCGACGGCGGTTTCGACATGAAGGTTCTCGAACTGCAGCCCGGCCAGCAGGTTCTCTGGCAAGTGGCCGACGGGCCGGAAGAATGGCTCGGCACAAAGATCAGCTTCGATCTCAAGCAGAACGGCGACTGGACCATCGTCCTGTTCAAGCACCAGGGCTGGAAGGAGCCGGTGGAGTTCATGCACCATTGCAGCACCAAGTGGGCGGTTTTCCTGCTGAGCCTCAAGTCACTCCAGGAAACCGGCAAAGGTGCGCCCTGGCCGAACGAGATCAAGCTCGACAGCTGGGAATAGGCGGCGCGCCAAAGGAGAGAATGATGACGGACATTATCAGAGCTGAAGCTGGAGCTCCGAAGATCGTTGAACGCAGCACCTTTCAGGCGGAGCTCGATGCGTTGCGCCTTCGCGAGAAAGCTCACATGCGAGAAGGCGACGCGATTGCAGCCGCCCGCCGGCGGCTGCCGATGGTCGAGGTGGACGCTGCGACTCCCCTTATTGGGGAGCGTGGCCCGGTGGCGCTCTTGGATGTTTTTGAGGGACGCCGGATACTCATCGCCTACTATTTCATGTGGCATGCCGGCGATCCGGCGCCGGAGCAGTGCGAGGGTTGCTCCTTCTATACGGCGCAGGTCCGCGAGCTGTCCTTCATTCATTCCCGCGACGTCACCTACGCCACGTTCTGCCAGGGCCCGTACGCCGAGAGCGCCCGTTACCGCGACTTCATGGGCTGGGAAATGCCTTGGTATGCGGCGTCGCGGGACTCGCTCGAAACGCTCTTGGTCGGACGCCGGGTCGGCATGATGCACATCGTTTGCTACCTGCGCCAGGGATCCAGGGTCTTCGAGACCTACTGGACGACGCGGCGCGGCGTCGAGGCGATGGACAATAGCTACCGGTTGCTCGACTTGACCGTCTACGGGCGACAGGAAGCTTGGGAGGACTCGCCTTCCGGCTGGCCGCAACGGCCGCAAGACGATCACCCTTACCGCAGCGATGGACGTCCCATCGTGCAATGGCCGCGCGTGAAGGCCGGGTTTTCTGATGACCTGGGAATGGGCAGATGACTGGCGGCTCAATCGCCGGTGACGTCGCATCGCGCCAGCCACGGTTCAGGGCAAGCCCGGACCGTTGGCTGTCGCTGGCGGCTGCGCCGGCCTTCGCAATCATGGCGTTGCTGAGCAGGATTCACGGTGGGAGCATGCCGGATATGCTCTGCTCGGCCGCCCCAGATGCATCGCCGCTGGCCGGAATGGTGCCGATGTATTTGTTGATGAGCGCCTTCCATTTGGCCCCGTGGCTGAGGTTGGTCTCTCGCCGCCGAAGTGATGCTCGTCGATCTTGACGGAGTGAGCTGCCTATCGCGCTTGGGCAACGCGCCGGAAGCCTGCCGGATCGAGAATTGTCAGCGCCCGATCGCTGATCCTGATCAATCCGTCGCGTCGAAACTCAGACAGGACCTTGCTGACATGGACGGGAGTAAGACCCGTGGCGTCGGCGATGTGATGCTGGCGAAGCGGGAAGTCCATTTCCATAGCGGATGTTGCGCATGCCGGAGCCGCCATGCCGCGTTGAGCCAACCTTTGCGCCAAGTTTAAAATAAGCCGGGCGATGCGCTCGTCAGCGGTGCGGCGCCCAAGATCGATGATGAGCTGGTCGGCGCGGTCTTTTTCCTCGATCCACGCTTGCGCCAGCTTGTCGAACAGATGGGGATGCTCGAACACAAGCGCTTTCAAATAGCTGCGTTTGAAGGTGCGAAAGCGGACCTCGGTAATCGCCTCCACCAGACAGTTTGGCCGGGATTCGAAAAGCAGCGTGGTTGAAACGAGGTCGCCTGGCAGCAGAAACGACAGGATTTGCCGGCTGCCGTCCGATAACGTGACGACTGACGCCGCCCATCCATTACAGATGACCGGGACCGCATCGTGCAGGTCCTGTTCGCGGCAGATGATACGTCGAGCAGGCACGGTGTGAGAGGGCTGGTCGACCGGGACCGGTTCGATCAGCGCGGCGCGGCATTGTGTCAATGCAGCATGACACCAATTGAGTTCATGGGACTGGCAAGTGCCGCACTCCGGCTGGACGTGAGGAATGCTGGCTTCGACGATTGCAGGGCTCAGACGGGCATTCATAGGTTGCGGCTCCCTGATTTCACTTTGTTTTTCCTTCTTTGAGCGTCGCTCCCCTCACTCCAGAATCGTCCCGCACGCGTTCACGACAACCAGAAGCGCCTTTCTGCCAATAATAAAAATGGGCTTATTCAGCGATTTAAGGAAATCCGCACGGCTACGAAAAAGCACAAGAGGTAAAAGTGGCGGTCGTCTCAATTCGCGAATCGCTTGCGTAAACACGTATCATTCAACTTTTTCGGCGGCAAAGGACAAGGCAAAACTGCGACGATCCTGCCGTTAAAAAGGCATGATGGCATTGTCTCCCTGGCACCAGCGATGCAACTGCGAGAATATGGAGATGACCGGGCTAACCTCAGGTAGGTCTCGGCATGGTTGCTTCGACGATCAGACGTAACTTTGCATTGTAACGCGGCGACCCGCATCGGAGAGCCAACGCTATTTGGTATTTTGGTCGCTCCAGCGAGCTAAAGCGCGATGATTTGAGGATGAATCATCATCGCGCTTTAGCTCTTTGTTTGCGCACGATCTTTTCGGAAAACCGCTCCACACTTTTCCGGATCATGCGCTAACAAAGGCGAGCTAACAAAGGCGAGCAAACAAATACGTCGGGGCGAGCCCGGCGGACGATACGGCCGCGGCCGGTCGCTGCGAGATTTCCCGATGCTTCGCGCAAGGCGGCAAATTGTTAGACCGCAAACCGGCTCGAGGATTGCCGACCATGACTGGGAAGCCGCTGCCGCGCCTGCGGTCGCGGCGATCCCGCGTCCCGAGCGCGGGCCGCCGCCGCTCAGGGTTGTGCTGTTTTATAAAGAAATTCGAATATACAGTGATATTAATACGTAACACCGCCGACAGTCCTGTGAATTAACTCTCAATCAACAATATCCAAGTATTAATTTTAGTTGTCGGAAATCTTCAGACTCTCCAGCAAAGGTTGAGACCATCTTTGCCGGCGGCGGCGGCGCGCGAGCAGTTGCAGCATTAGCTTTGCCATCGGCGACGGCCAGTACGGTGTCATGGCAATGCGCGAAATCAAGGGCTTGACCAAGATCAAGCACCTGCTGGGGCAACCAGACGACTTTCGGAGAGTGCTCAGCCTCCGCAGCGTGGTCGGTCCGACCGCCGATTTGTGCCGCTTCGGCCATATCCCGCGTCACCGAAGCCCCATCCAATCTTCCGTCCGCAAACATCGGTGAGGTTGCCTAAGCCTTCCTCTCCTGTCCGCGTCATCCGGAGTTGCGCTCACACCTTCCGCCATCAACCACAACAACTCACGTCAATCCCGCCGGGGCAAGGAACGCCATGCTGAGTCGAATATCGATAAACGTAGTGCTGAAGGCAGTTATTGGCGTACTGGGCGCTGCCCTTGTGGTCGTGCTGGCGCTCGGTGCGTGGGACTCTTGGGGCCGGCTCGTTGTCACACAGCGTGCCGAGGCTGTTGCCGAAACGTCAAAGTACCTGTTCACGGCGCTCAATCATCTTCGCATCGACCGCACGACATCGCGGGCCGATCTGCTTTCCGACAAGCAGTTCACCGCAATGGACCCGCAGCTTGGCGCAGCGCGCGAGGGCGAGATGCCGGCGCTGCAATCGGCGCTCACTGCTCTGCAGAAGGTCGACCTTCCCGACCGCGATGCGTTGACGGCCGAACTGGCGGAACGCCTCAAGCGGTTGATCGCGTTGCACGAGGAGACGGCCGCGGCATTGCTCCAGCCAAAAGCCGCTCGCCCCCCGGGGCTTGCTGACGAGATGTTTAAGGAGGCGGACGATCTTCTCAATTTCGTCGATCACTTGTCGTCGCGTCTGACCGCCTCGATCAAATTGCAAGACGCGTTTATCGACCAGATGATGGAATTGAAGGATTTGGCGTGGCTGACGCGCAACACCGGCGGTGATGAGGCCCTGGTCGCCATCAATGTGATGAACGGGCGTCCGCTGCCTCCCGATGCGATGGAGCGATACATCACATATGACGCCAAAACAAATGCCGATTGGGCCATGCTCAAGGCCAAGGCGCGCACCTTGCCTATGTCGGCGGCGTTTAACGAGGCCGTGGCGAGGACCGACCAGATATTTTTCGATCCGAATTTTGCCGCGCAGCGGCTGCGGATAACGAAGGCCCTGATTGCCGGCCAGCCCGCCGGCGTTACCGCGGAGGAATGGTCGAAGCAGTCGATATCGAAGAATGTTCCTCTGGTTGAGGTCGCGGTAGCCGCATTGGACGCCGCGGCGGATCATGCGGCTTCGGAGCATGCGAGCGCGCTGAGGGATCTCATCCTGCAGCTCACCTTGCTTGTCGGCGCGATTGTGGCGGTGGTCGGCATGATGCTGATGGTGTCGCGCCGCGTGATCAATCCGCTGCATCAGCTGAGCGCGGCGATGCACCGGCTGGCCAGCGGCGACTTCGGCGTGGTGCTGCCCGGGCTGG
>JASHVN010000146.1 GCA_030044555.1 Xanthobacteraceae bacterium
GATTGGGCCGCGCCGTCGCCGCCGAAAATGCCGGAGACCACGATCCCGCAGGGCGTGCCCTGCACGCGGCTCGCCAATCTGATCTTGGCGAAGCCGCAGGAAGCGCAGCGCATCGCCGCCTACGTGCCGAAGTGGGGCGCGCAGTTGACCGCCGGCTTATCGGAACGCGATGCCTGGGCGGTCTATCGGACGCTGCAGAAGCGCTACGCCGTGCTGATCGGCGACCGTGAGCCGATCGTGCTGCGCGCCCGAATTCCCGGTATGGGCAGCGCCGCGCGCTACATCATTCGCATTGCCGACGACAATCGTGCGCCGCTCGACAAATTATGCAGCAAACTCATCGGCGCAGGCGGCGCCTGCGTGGTGCTGCGCAACGGCCGCGCCGCGAGGGTGAATTGAATATCTTGATATGCCGGCCGCGTGTAGGTGCGCTATCTCTGTGAGATGCCCTTCTTCTCGGAGCACACAGCATGGCAGCCGGCATGATCGACGTGCATTTCCACCTGATCCCGCAATTTTATCGTGACGCGGTGTACGAAGCGGGCAGGGGGCCGGCGATCGGCCGCTATCCTGACTGGTCGCCGGAGCTGGCGCTCGCGCTGTTGGACAAGCACGGCATCGCGCTGGCGATCACCTCGATCGCGCAGCCCGGCGTCGGCTTCATGCCGGACGAGAAGGCTGCAGATTTCGCCCGGCGCTGCAACGATTACGCCGCCGAACTGATCGCCCAGCTCCCGCGGCGCTTCGGTTGTTTCGGACTGTTGCCGATGCACGATATGGACGCGGCCATAGCGGAAGCGTGCTACTGTCTCGAAACGCTCGGCTTCGAAGGCATTTCGCTGTTTGCGAGTTACGGCGAGAAATTTCTCGGCGATGGCGCGTTCGATCCGCTGATGGCTTATTTGGACGCGCGTGCGGCTGTCGTTCACATTCATCCCGGATTGCATCCGTCGAGCCGTTCGCTCGATCTGGAATGGCCTGGCTTCATGATCGAATATCCATTCGATACCACGCGCGCCGCGGTGAATCTCTTGTTCTCAGGTGCGCTCGAGCGCTTTGCCGGAATCCGCTTCATCCTTTCGCATGCCGGCGGCACGCTGCCTTACCTCGCCTGGCGGCTGTCGGTGGCGCCGATGATCGATAAGCGGCTGCAACAGCGGTCGCGCGCCGAAATCTTCACTGGCCTGAAAACGTTCTGGTACGACAACGCGCTTGCCTCCGGCGTCGAGTCGATGGGCACGCTGTCGCGCATCGCCGCCAAGGAGCGCATTCTGTTCGGCAGCGATTGGCCGTTCTGCAATGACGGTGTCGTCGCCGAAGAGGTGAAGGACTTCACCGCGCCTGGCTTTCTCGCAGCCGACGAGACCGCGATGATCGCGCGCGAGAACGCGCTCAAGTTATTTCCGCAGCGCTTCTAACACCCGCTCCGGCGTGATCGGCATCGCCGTAATCGGCGCGGCGCCGAGCGGCCGCAACGCATCGTTGATCGCGTTCATCACGCAGGCGGGCGCTCCGGCGGTGCCGGCCTCGCCGGCGCCCTTGGCGCCGAGTTCGGAATCCGCCGTGGGCGAAACCATGTGGTCGATGTCGATGTCGGGCATCTCGCACGCCATCGGCACCAGATAATCCATCATGTTGCCGTTGAGCAGCTGGCCGGCCTCATCGTAAAGGCAGTGCTCGAACAAAGCGGCGCCGATGCCTTGCACGATCCCGCCGCGGATCTGCTCGTCGACAAGCTGCGGATTGATCACGGTGCCGCAATCCTCCACGCACCAGTGTCGCAGCAGTTTGACCGCGCCGGTTTTGATGTCGACGTCCAGATAGGACGCCTGCACGCCGTTGGTGAAGGCGAACGGCCAAGCGCGCGGCACGTAGTGGCGCGTCGCCACGAACTCGGCCTGCAGGCCGGGCGACAACGTGTCGGGGCGGAAATAGACGATGCGGGCGACCTCATCGAGGCCCATGCGCTCGCGTCCGGTGTCGGCATCAACGACGATGCCGGCGCGGATGTCGAGCGCCTCTGGATTGGCCTGCAGGATCGGGGCCGCGGCGGCGAGGACGTTTGCCCGCAACGCCTTGCCGGCCTGCCAGGCAGCCTCGCCCCCGATGCCGGTCGCGCGCGACGCCCAGGTGCCGCCGCCGTAGGGCGTATTGTCGGTATCGCCGGTGACGACGCGCACGCGCTCGATCGGCACACCGAACGCAGTTGCCACGCATTGCGCCAGCACCGACTCGGCGCCCTGGCCCTGCTCGGTGACCCCGGAATGAACGAACACGGCGCCGGTGGCGTCGAGCCGCACGGTAGCGCCGTCCTGCGAGGAGATGCGCGCGCCGCCGACGCCATAGAACGCCGCCGACGGATTGGTCACTTCGATGAACGACGCCAAGCCGATGCCGCGATGGATGCCGCGTGCGCGCAATTGCCTCTGCTCGGCGCGCAGCTTTTTGTAGTCCATCATCGCCAGAATTTTATCCAGGCAAGCGTGGTGCGACAGTTTCTCGAACTTCAGCCCGGCGGCGCTGGTGGCCGGATATGTGTCATCGGGAAAGAGATTCTTTCTCCGGATCTCAGCGGCGTCCATGCCGATCTTCGCCGCGGCAAGTTCGACCAGCCCCTCGGTGACCGCGGTCGCGATCGGGTGGCCGACGGCACGGTACTGGCACATCACGTTCTTGTTCTGAAACACCACGCGCGCATGGGCGCGGTAGTTCGGGCACGTGTAGGAGCCGCCGACCAGACTGACGACCTGGTTGGCCTCGATGCCGCTGGTGCGCGGATAGACCGAATAAGGTCCGATGCCGGTCAGATCGTCGATAGCGAATGCCGTGATGGTGCCCTCGTTTTTCACGCCGATCTTCGCCTTGACGCGATGGTCGCGGGCGTGAATGTCGGTTGAAAAACTCTCGAATCGGTCGGCGACGAATTTGACCGGGCGTCGCAGAAGCTTTGCCAGCGCTACGGTGGCCATCTCGTCGGCATAGATGTGCACCTTGATGCCGAACGAGCCGCCAACGTCTTTGGTCAATACGCGCACTTGCCGTTCTTCAAGGCCGAGGTGCTTGGCAAACAGGTTTTGCGTCATATGCGGCGCCTGCGTGCCTTGATAGACGGTGAGGCGCTGTTCGCCCGGATTCCAGTCGGCGACGATAGAGCGCGGCTCGTTGGTGACACCGGTGTGGCGGCCGAACACGAACGTGGTCTCCACCACCGCGTCGGCTTCGGCAAAGCCCTTGTCGGCATCGCCCACGTTCAGCGTGCGCTCGAAGGTGAGATTGTCGCCGAGCTCGGGATGGATCACCGGCGTTGCTGCGTCCAGCGCGGTCTCGGCATCAGCGACAGCGGGCAATGGCTCGTATTCGATCTGGATGAGGGCGCACGCGTCCTCCGCTTGCGCGCGCGTGCGCGCGACCACCGCGCAGACCGCTTCCCCCTGCCAGCAGGCGCGCTCGATGGCGATGGCGTGCTGCGGCGCCGATTTGAGGCCTTTGAGGTGCGTGAGCACGCCGACCCACGGCGTGATCACCTTTGTGAGCTCGGCGCCGGTGACGACGGCGACCACGCCCGGCGCCTTCTTCGCCTGCGCGGTCTCGATGTTTTTGATCCGCGCATGGGCGTGCGGCGAGCGCACGAAGGCGACGTGCACCAGGCGCGGCAGCACCACGTCGCTGACATATTGCCCGCGCCCGGCCGTCAGCCGCGCCAGATTGGGCCGTGGCACCGAGCGGCCAATATAGGAGTTGGGCCGGTCGAGCGCGGTCAGACCGGAGGGCTGGTCGGCGGAGATTTTCATATTTCCCTCCCCCTTGTGGGGGAGAGTAGGGAGGGGGCAAAAGGCGTCGCGACGCCGCGCACCACCTCGCCACCCCCACCCTTATCCCTCCCCACAAGGGGGAGGGAATTTTTTCAGATCACAGAAACCGGGACGGCCACATCAGCGTGCGCCACATATGCGCCGACGGCGAATCGTCGAAGCCAAGGCCTTCTTCCGGCTGCCGGAAATTGCGGCCGATGATGTCGACAAAGTCGTCAAGATTGACCTTGGCGTTAGGGTCGAACGAATAGATGTCGTTCACGCAGATGAGCCGGGAGCTCATGTACCATTTGTGGTTCTTGGCGCGCTCATACTCGCGCACGATGTACGGCTCGGGCTTATAGTCGGCGCCGAAATTGCTGATGTACATCTGCGGATATTCGTAGCCGACCGATGAATCGGGGAAGAAGCGCAGCGCCTGATGCGTGCGCACCGCCCAGCTTACTTCTTCGTCCACATAGGGCTCGATCATCTGCGCGCCCCAATAGCCGTGGTCGCAGCGGATGAAGCCTGCCACGCCGATATCATGGAGCAGACAGGCGAGGATGATTTTTTCGTTGTGGCCGTTCTTCTTCGCCAGCGTCGCGCTTTGCAGCAGGTGATTGAGCGAGGCGAAACGGTTCTTGAAGAAATCGATCAAGGTCGGCTTCGCCGGCATTTTCGGCAGCCGCGGGTCGGCGCCCATCAGAAAGTACTTATCCGGATTGTTCTTCTTGAACTCGAAGCCGTTCATCATGTCGATCTTGCCGTCGGCCATCCCGAACAGCACCGATTTGGTGGCGATGCGCTCGGCAAGGTCGTGCATCATCTTTTCTTCGATCTCGTCGGCGCGCTCCGAGAGCGTCGGGGTAGCGACGTGTTCGTTCATGGTCAGGCTGCCTTTCCCGCCCTTGCCAAGGCGATGGATTCAATTGCATCCACAATAGCATGGTAGCCGGTGCAGCGGCAGTAGTTGCCGGAGATGTGTTCGCGGATGGCATCGCGGCTGGGGATGCCGCCGCGCGCCAGTAAATCCTGCGCGCCAATGAGCATGCCGGGAGTGCAAAAGCCGCATTGCAGCGCGTTCCGCCGCTGGAAAGCGTCCTGCAGGTCGGCAATGGCGCCGGAATCCGACAGGCCTTCGATCGTCTCGACCCGGGCGCCGTCGCATTGCACCGCCAGAACGAGGCAGCCGCGGACTACCGCGCCATCGAGCAGCACCGTGCAGGCGCCGCACACCCCGTGCTCGCAGCCGACGTGGCTGCCGGTCAGGCCGAGATCGTCGCGCAGGAAATCGACCAGCGTTTTTCTCGCCTCGACGCGCTCGTTCACGTCTTCGCCGTTTACGGAGAGGCTGATCTCGCAAAAACGCTCGCTCATAGCGCGACCATACCATTGCGCGTCAGTCCGCACCACGGGCCAAGGCGGCTTAGGCGCTGGCTCAAGACCAACTATAGGCTGCGTCGATGCCCACAATGCCACGCACGATGTCGACGGCGCGCCGCAGCAGCGTCATTGACGCTTCCGGCGTGCGGAAGGCGGCATGGGCCGTGAGGGTGACGTTGTTCATGCCTGCCAACGCATGATCGGGCGCCAGCGGTTCGTGATGAAACACGTCGAGGCCGGCATGGCGGATGCGGCCGCTGCGCAGCGCCGCGATGAAGGCGGTTTCGTCGACTAGGCCGGCGCGCGCCGTGTTGACAAAAATGACGCCCGGCTTCATGCGCGCAAACTGCGCCGGGCCGATCATGCCGCGCGTCGCGTCGTTGAGCGAAATGTTGAGCGAGATGGCGTCGGAGCGGGCAAGCAGATCATCGAGCGGCACCAGCGGGTCGCCGTGGCGCGGCGTGCGGTTCCAGGCGATCACCTCCATGCCCAGCCCGCGCGCAAGCCGCATGACCTCGCGGCCGATGCCGCCGAGGCCGATCACGCCCAAGGTCTTGCCCAGAAGCTGCACGCCGTCGTGTGGCACCCAGGTGCCCGAGCGCACCTCGCGATCCATGCGCGCGACGTCGCGGCAGGCGGCGAACAACAGCGCGATGGTGTGCTCGGCGACTGCGGTGTCGCCGTAATTCCTGATGGTGTGCACCTTGACACCGCGCGCCTCCAGCTCACCGACATTCATGTAGCTGGCCGGCCCGCTGCCGAGAAAGACGATGTGCTTGAGCGCCGCGCATTGTGCCACCAGCTCGGTCGGCATGTAGGAATGATCGTCGATGCAGATGTCGTAGCCGTTGAGCAATTGCGGCAATTCGATCTGCGCAAATGGCTTGCGATTGACATCGATCGGCGGATCTTCGGTGCGCGTGACGCGCTCCCAGACCGGGGCAAGTTGATCGTTGCAATCGAGGAAGAGACTTTTCATGGCGTCATCTGGTTTCTGCACGCCTCAGCGTAGCAGATATCCTGAGATGTCCCACGCCCGTCAGGGCTCGAAATTCGAGCAAGCGCCGCGCATTGAGGCATTCCCTGCGGCGTCGGGAATTGCTATTCTGAGCGCGAGATCGGATTGGAGGGGGGCCCCATGATCGATATCAATCGTCGCCATGCCATGAGTCTTGCCCTCGCCGCGGTGCCCGCGACTTGGTTGCTGCGGCCTGCGCCAGCGCGCGCGCAGCAGGCGTTTCGGAAATTTTTTCCGTTCCTGATCGACCTCGACGGCTGGCAAGGTCACACACCTGACGGCATGTCGATGGAGATGGGCAACAGCAGCATGCTGACCGCCACCCGCGAATACCGGCGCGGCCCCGCACACCTTAATGTCGGAGTCGTTATGGGACCGGCTGCGGCCGGAGCATTGGCGGTGGGCCAGAGCGGAATGAATGTCGAGACGTCCGAGGGACACATGATCACGTCGACGATCGACAGCTTTACCGTGATCAGAACCTTTAGCATCAAGGAAAAATCCGGGGCGCTCTTGGTCAAACTCGGCCCGACCGCGATGTTCAACTTTTCGTACAATGGCCTTACCGAGGACGAGGCCATGCCGCTGGCGAAAAGATTTGACTGGAAGGGCATTCAGGCGGCGACGCAACAGACCTAAAGCATGATCCTGAAAAGTGGATACCGGTTTTCGGAAAAGATCATGCTCCAACAATAAGCTAGAGCGGGACAACGATTCAAAGAGAACCCATCCCGCTCTAGCGATCGCCTCCCACGGCGCCACGATCGGCGCGCCGTCAGCACGGGTTCAAAGGCGGACCGAAACCGGCGATCACATCGGCATCGCTGCGGGACCGTTGACGCTCGGCGCTATGGCTCTTAACACAACGCCCGAAGCATGATCCCGAGAAGCGATTACGGTTTTCGGACATGATCATGCCTTACAGGGAATAGCGGGTGCCGACGGGGCTGTCCGCGCAAGGGTGATCGGGAGAGACGCGACATGCGCCTTGCAAGTTACAACATGCGTGGGCGGCCGAGCTTCGGTGCAGTGGTCGGCGACGGCATCGTCGATCTGCGCGGCCGGCTGAGCCGATTTTCGACCCTGCTCGAGGTGTTTCGCGCGCAGGCGCTCGGCGAGGCCAAAGCGGCCTCCGACGGCGTGCGGCCGGACGTGCCGCTTTCCGCGGTCGAACTGCTGCCGCCGCTCTTGGCGCCGGAAAAAATCCTTTGCATCGGCATCAATTACGCCAATCGCGGCGCCGACTATAACGTGACCAACAATCCCAAATATCCGAGCATGTTCTACCGCGCGCCGAACTCGATGGTCGGGTCGGGGCAGAATCTGGTGCGGCCGAAGATCTCCGAGCAGCTTGATTACGAGGGGGAGATCGCGATCGTGATCGGTCACGATTGCAAGCACGTGCCGAAGGAGAGCGCGCTCGACACGGTGGCCGGCATTACGCTCGCCAACGAAGGCACTATCCGCGACTGGACGCGGCACGGCCAGTTCAACGTCACCCAGGGCAAGAATTTCGACGCCACCGGCGGTATCGGGCCGTGGATCCAGACCGAGTTCGATCTGAGCAAGCCGCTGCGTGTGATCACACGCAAGAACGGCGAAGTGATTCAGGACGACACCACGGCGAGCATGATTTTTTCCATCGCTGACATCATCGCCTACACGACGAGCTTCATGACACTGAAAGCGGGCGACGTCATTTGCACCGGTACGCCGATCAAGAAGGTGAAAGCCGACCCGCCGGTTTGGCTCAAGCCCGGCGACACGATCGAGGTCGAATGTCCGGAGATCGGCGTGTTGCGCAACTCCGTCGTGGACGAGAAGTAGCCGCCTCTGTTCGTTCATGCGAGCGGCAGGCGCCGCATAAGCGCCCGGCAAAGGGGATAGACATGTCCGGTGAATTCTCGAACAAGGTCGTCGTCATCACCGGCGCCAGTCGCGGCATCGGGCTTGGCATCGCTAAAGCTTTCGCCCGCGAGGGCGGGCAAACCGTGCTGGTGTCCTCGTCGGCGGAAAACCTCAAGCCGGCGGCCGCGGCCGTCAATGCGCAGGGCGGGCCGCAAGCGCTGCCGATCGAAGCCGATCTGCGCGACCTCACGGCATGCGAGGGCGTGTTCGCCAAGGTCAAAGAGCGCTTCAATCGCTGCGACGTGCTGGTCAATTGTGCGGGCGCGACCAAAGCGGGTTCGTTCCTCGATCTTGCGGATGCCGCCTGGACCGACGGCTTCGCGCTCAAATTGTTCGGCTGCGTGCGCATGTGCCGGCTGTTCTGGCCGTTGTTGAAGGCGACGGAAGGCCATGTCGTCAACATCGACGGCGGGGCAGCGCGGCAACCGACTGCGGAGTTTCTGATCGGCGGTTCGGTCAATGCCGCGATGGGAAATTTCTCCAAGGGTCTGTCGCAGCTGGGCAAGCGCGACGGAATCAACGTCAATGTCATCCACCCGGGCACGACCGAGACCGAACGCAATCTGCAGCTCTTGGCGCAACGCGCGGCGGCAAGCGGCAAGACCGTAGCCGAGCTGCAGGCCGAAACGCTGGCGAAAAGCGGCATCCGCCGCGTCGGCAAGCCGGAGGACATCGCCGAGCTGGCGCTGTTTTTGTGCTCGGAGCGCGCGCGCCAGATCCAGGGAACCGCGATTGCCGTCGATGGCGGCGCCACGGCCGGCTATTACTAAGCGGCAATCGCCAACAACTGCGCGCAGTCTGCATGGCATCCGATCAAGCCCGCACCGCCTGCGTCGTCGGCTGGCCGGTGGAGCATTCCCGCTCGCCGCTCATCCACAATTATTGGCTCAAGCATTACGGCATTGCTGGTGAATACCGGCGCGAAGCGGTGCCGCCCGAGCAATTCGCAGATTTCGTGAAACGGCTCGCGGCGCGCGGCTATGTCGGCGCCAATGTGACAGTGCCACACAAAGAGGCCGCGCTTGCTCTTTCGCGGCCGGACGATCGCGCCGGGAACGTCGGCGCGGCCAATACGCTTTGGCTCGACGACGGCGTGCTGCGGTCGACCAACACCGATGTGGAAGGATTTTTGGATAATCTGGACGCCTGCGCACCGGACTGGGATGCGGATCCGAGCCAGGCGGTGGTGCTCGGTGCCGGCGGCGCGGCGCGCGCGGTCGTCTATGCGCTCAAACTTCGCGGCTTTGCGCGGATCGTCGTCATCAACCGAACCCGCGGCCGCGCCGACGCATTGCGCGAACGCTTCGGCCAGGAGGTGCAGCCGGCCGCCTGGGACCAGCCGACAACGCTCGAAGATTCGGCGCTGTTGATCAATGCCACGACGCTCGGTATGGCTGGCCAGCCAGGGCTTGCCGTCGCGCTCGAGCGGCTGCCCGGTCGTGCGGTTGTTGCCGACCTCGTCTATGTGCCGCTGCAGACGCCGCTCCTCGCGGCCGCCAAGGCGCGCGGATTGCGCACCGCCGACGGGCTGGGCATGTTGCTGCATCAGGCGGTTCGCGGCTTCACTCTGTGGTTCGGCAAGAAGCCTGACGTGACGGCGGAACTGCGGACCCTGGTGGCAGCCGATCTTGCCACCTGACCGCGGTCGCCGAGTGGAATAACGGAGATCGCTTCGGGGTTAAACACCAGCGCGCCGTCGGCGCGCCGCAGCGCAATGTGGGAGGACGAGTATGACGAAAATCACGCGTAGAATGGTAGGTGCGAGCGCCTTCGCGGCGCTGTTTGCGGCTTCGTTCGCCGCGGCCCAAGCGCCGCAGGTGGTGCGCATTCGCGCTACGATCGAGAGCGTCAACGGCACGCTCATTAATGCCAAGTCGCGAGATGGCGCCGAGATGAAGGTGCAGCTTGCGCCGAACGCGCCGGTCAGCGAGGTGGTGAAGGCCTCGGTTTCCGATATCAAGAAAGGCGACTACATTGCCGTTACGGCGATGCCGCAGCCGGATGGCAGCCAGAAGGCCTCGGCGATCCTGATTTTCCCGGAAGCCTTGCGCGGGCTCGGCGAAGGCCATCGGCCATGGGACTTCCAGCCCGGCAGCACGATGACCAATGCCACGGTTGGCAGCGAGGTGACGAGCGTTAATGGCGCGACGCTCACTGTGACCTATAAGGGCGGCGAGCAAAAAGTCGTTGTGCCGTCGGATTGCGTCATCGTGAAATACAAGAAAGCGAGCGCGTCCGACCTCAAAGCCGGCCAAAAGATCTTTGTCGCCGGGGCGAAGAAACTTCCCGACGGTACGCTGCAGGCGCCGAACGTGGCCTTCGGCGATTACGGCGTGTGGCGCTGAAGCTGGTCGACAATCGTGCAGTCCTCTCATTACGCAGTGGCCCACACGCTGGGCAAAGCAGAGCGGATCGATTAAATTCGACGGCTCGGCTGCTCTATTTCCCGCCATCTCGCCGACCGCCTGGAGCGTGACATGAAAATAAAAAGCCTCACCGCCAGCATCGCTATCATCGCGGCGCTGATCGCAACTCCGGCGCTGGCGCAGGCGCCAAAACCCGTGCGTGTCGCCGGCGTCATCCAGTCAGTCGACGGCCACACCGTGACCGCGAAATCGGACAAGGGCGTGGAGATCAAGCTCAACCTCGCCGATAAGGTCGTGGTGATCGAGGTTCTGAAGGCGTCGCTCTCGGACATCAAGCCGAATGATTTCATCGGCAGCGGAGCGATGCCGCAGCCGGACGGCTCGCAGAAAGCGATCGAAGTTCACATCTTCCCCGAATCGATGCGCGGCACTGGCGAGGGCTTCCGGCCGTGGACCCATCCGGGCTCGACCATGACAAATGGTACGGTCGGCGAGACCGTCACCGGTGTGAGCGGGCAGACCATCACGGTAAGCTACAAGGGCGGCCAGCAGAAAATCGTCGTACCGCCGGGGACGCCGATCGTGCGTTTCCAGATCGGCGACGTTGGCGCGCTGAAGCCTGGTGCGGCTTTCGGGGTCTTCGCCGCCACCAAACAGCCGGACGGCAGCTACAACGTCGCGCGCATCAATGTCGGCGTGGGCGGCGTCGTTCCGCCCTGATCTTGCGCGCAGGCATTGTTCGCTTCCTCTGGATTTTACTTTGCGCATGATCTTTTCCGAAAACCGCTTTCCACCCGGGATCAGGTCCGGGGCAGGCTTTTCGGGATGATGCTCCAAAAACGACGAGGCCGCCCATGAGGCGGCCTCTCTGTAGTGGCTTGGTGAGGCGCTCAGTTACGGAAGCAATGCCAGCCCTGCGGGCCAGCGTGCCATCCGGCCGGGCAGCTACCGCGCGGACGGCAGTGACCTCCCGGTCCGCGATGTCCGTTCGGGCCGCATCCCTCGATGACCTTGATGATCGGCGTAGCATTGGGCGGCGGCGGGGCATTCAGCGGCATGGCCAGCGCTGATGCCGCACCGAAGCCCACAATGACGGCAGTTGCAATGAGCGTCTTCATCGAGACTCCTCTTTTGTGGCTCAAACTTCTAACTCACGCAGTTCACCATACGGTTGCGTATATCGCAACAGCAAGCCCGATCCTCCTGCGCCATAATGATGTTGCAATCGCGCCCACGCGCTCGTCCGCGGCGGTTGTCACATTGCTGCAATCTTTTGCCGGTCGATTTCGCCGATGCTCTTGACCCCGGTGAGTGCCATGGTGACGTCGAGCTCGTTGCGAATGATTTCGATCGCGCGCGCGACGCCAGCCTGTCCGCCGGCGCCGAGACCATAAATGTAGGCGCGGCCGGCGAGACAGGCGCGCGCGCCGAGCGCCAACGCGCGGTAGAGATCCTGGCCGGAGCGGATGCCGCCATCGAACAGGACCTCGATCTGCGAGCCGACCGCGTCGGCGATTTTCGGCAGCATGGAAATTGATGACGGCGCGCCGTCGAGCTGGCGGCCACCGTGATTGGAGACAACAAGCGCAGCGGCGCCGGTTTTCGCCGCCATGCGCGCGTCCTCGACGTCGAGAATGCCTTTGAGGATGAGCTTGCCGTTCCACTGGCCGGCAATCCATTCGACGTCCTTCCAGCTCAACGCGGGATCGAACTGGCCGGAGATCCACTGCGAGAGCATGGTGACGTTCTCCATGCCCTTGATGTGACCGGCGATGTTGCCGAACGTCTTGCGCTTGCCGCGGATGACGCTCAGCGCCCAGGCCGGCTTGGTGGCGATGTCAATGAAGTTGCTCAAGCGCAACTCGGGCGGAACGGTCATGCCGTTTCTGATGTCACGGTGGCGCTGCCCGAGGATCTGCAGATCGACGGTGAGCACCAGCGCGCTGCACTTCGCGGCTGCGGCGCGCTCGATCAGCGAGCGGACGAAGCCACGATCTTTCATCACGTAGAGCTGAAACCAGAACGGCTTGTCGACCGCGGCGGCAACGTCCTCGATCGAACAGATCGACATGGTCGAAAGAGTGAAAGGAATGCCCGCCGCCTGGGCGGCGCGGCAGGCCAAAATCTCGCCGTCGCCGTGCTGCATGCCGCAAAGGCCGATCGGCGCCAGCGCCAGCGGCAGCGGCGCCGGCTCGCCGAGAATCGTTGTTTTGCTGCTGCGGTTGTCGACGTCGACCAAAATGCGCTGCCGCAGCTTGATGCGCTCGAGATCGGCGCGGTTGGCGTGCAACGTCTGCTCCGTGTAGGAGCCGCCGTCGGCATATTCGAAGAACGCGCGCGGCACTTTGCGACGGGCGGCTTGTCGCAGATCTTCGATGCAGGTCATGGTCGTCATGTGTTGCAGTTCCCGGCGCGCAAAGGTTGCTCCTTGATAGCACAAAGAAAGCGCGCCATCGGGGCCGTGGGGGGCCGAGAAGGAACGCCCGCTGCCGTCAATCGTTGTCGTAGAGGCTTTGAGCTGACGCCGGTTTCGGCATTGCTGCCGAACCGGGCGCATTTGGGAAAAAATCCATGATTGATCGAGGGCGCAACAACGCGGCCCAGTCGCCCGGGCGCAATAATAGCGAGCGCGACGGCGGACGGCACGAACGCGGGCCCAAGAACCTCCCCAAGAATCTCCCCAAGAACCTTCCCAAGAGCCTTTCCAAGAACCTTTCCAAGAACGTCGAGGCCGACCGCAGGAAGACGTTTGACCAGGCGCTTGATTCCGGCCTGGAGGACACGTTTCCGGGGTCGGATCCGGTCGCCGTCACCCAGCCGGCACCAAGCGCCTGCGACAAGGATCGGCCTTGAGCGGAAAAGGCCGCACCGCGACCGGGGCGGTACGCGCCAAAATTCCTCCTATGACGTTGACGATACTGGCGTTTTCTCCAATCTGCGCTGAATCACACGTTACTCACGGCGGTAAGATTACTGCAACTTTTTTGAAGCGGCCGAGACCGGGAAGGGGCTAGTATCCTTCCGGGAAGGCATGCGGCGGGGCACTCTGGAATGGTTCGTAAGTATTTCGGCACCGATGGTATTCGTGGTCGTGCGAACGGTGTCATCACGCCCGAATTGGCGCTCAAAGTGGGGCAGGCGACGGGACTGGTTTTCCGCCGTGGCGAGCACCGCCATCGGGTGGTCATCGGCAAGGACACCCGGCTTTCCGGCTACATGATCGAGACCGCCTTGGTGGCGGGCTTCACCTCGGTGGGTATGGACGTGCTCCTGTTGGGGCCGATGCCGACACCTTCCGTCGCCATGCTCACCCGCTCGATGCGCGCCGATCTCGGCGTCATGATCTCGGCCTCGCACAACCCGTTCGACGACAACGGCATCAAGCTGTTCGGCCCCGACGGCTACAAGCTGTCCGACGAGGCCGAGCACGAAATCGAACGGTTGGTGGACTCCGACCTCGCCAAGCGGCTTGCCGGCAGCCGCGATCTCGGCCGCGCCAAGCGCATCGACGGCGTCCACGACCGCTATATCGAGTTTGCCAAGCGCACGCTGCCGCGCAATCTCTCCCTCGAAGGCCTGCGCATCGTCATCGACTGCGCCAATGGCGCTGCCTATCGGGTGGCGCCGGACGCGCTCTGGGAATTGGGCGCCGACGTCGTGTCGATGGGCGTTGAGCCGGACGGCTTCAACATCAACCATGATTGCGGCTCGACCGCGCCCGAAGCGTTCTGCCGCAAGGTGCGCGAGATGCGGGCCGATATCGGCATCGCGCTCGACGGCGACGCCGACCGCGTGCTCATCGCCGATGAGCACGGCCACCTGGTCGACGGCGATCAGCTGCTCGCGGTGATCGCGGAGAGCTGGCGTGATGATGCCCGTCTCGCCAAGCCGGGTCTCGTCGCCACCGTGATGTCGAACCTCGGACTGGAGCGGCATCTGCAATCGCTCGGACTTGAACTTGTGCGCACGCCCGTTGGCGACCGCTATGTGCTCGAGCACATGCGCGAGCATGGCTACAACGTCGGTGGCGAGCAATCGGGCCACATCATCCTTTCCGATTTCACCACGACCGGCGACGGCTTCGTCGCTGCCTTGCAGGTGCTGGCCGTGGTGCAGAAGCAGGGCAGGCCGGTGTCGCAGGTCTGCCACCGCTTCGACGCCCTGCCGCAAGTGCTCAAGAACGTGCGCTACAAGAGCGGCAAGCCGCTCGAGCACGCCAAGGTGCGCTCGGCCATCCAGAGCGCGCAAAAGCGGCTCAACGGCCATGGCCGGCTGCTGGTGCGGCCTTCGGGCACCGAGCCGGTCATCCGCGTCATGGGCGAAGGCGACGACAAGGCGATGATCGAGGAAATCGTCGACAACATCGTTGACGCACTCACCGCGCACGCGATTTAGGCAAGTTGCTTTTCGTTCATTCCCGCGCAAGCGGGAATCCGGCGCCGGGTCCCAGCTTTCGTGGGGACGAGCGGAGTAACCGTCACCGCGACTTGAGAAACTGCGCGAACGCCTTCAGCGTGATTTCCGACACATAGTGCTCGATGCCCTCGGCGTCGGCCTCGGCGGCTTCGCTCGGCACGCCGAGCGCGCGCAGGAGATCGACGACGAGCCGGTGGCGTACGCGCACCCGTTCGGCAAGCGCGTGGCCCTTCTCGGTAAGGAACACGCCGCGGTAGGGACGGGCGGTGGCAAGGCCGGCCCGCTTGAGGCGGGAGATGGATTTGATCGCGGTGGCATGGGACACGCCGAGCCGCCGTGCGATGTCGGTCGGACGCGCCTCGCCCTCGCTGGCCAGGAGGTCGGCGATCAGCTCGGCGTAATCCTCCAACAACGCCGTCGATTGCGCCGAGCGGGTCTTGCCGAAGCGGCGCGCCTGGGTGCCTTCGGCCGGCAGTTTTCCCGCCGCCGAATGATCCGGTTCCGATGTGACAGGGGCCCGCGCCATGCGTCAGCCGGGAGACCATATTCGTCTCCCTGTGTCAAAATGTAGTACAGGCTACAAATTACAGCCATTGACAGTAGGGGCTTCCGCACATATCCCTCTTAAAGTAACCGAGGCTACATTTTGGTGTGAGTGCTGCGCCGATGGCAGGAGGCCATGCTTGAAAAGTGCGAATCAGCGGTTCGGCCGGCGTCGCTGACCGAACGGACCATTGCTACGGCGCGCGCGGTGCTGGCCGGGCAGCGCCGTGGCTGGCGCGCCTATCTGGTGTTCGCCGGGCCGGCCGTCATCGCCTCGATCGCCTATGTCGACCCCGGCAACTTCGCCACCAACATTCAGGCTGGCGCGAAATACGGCTACGGGCTGCTCTGGGTCGTGCTGCTCGCCAATCTGATCGCGATGCTGTTCCAGGCGCTCTCGGCCAAGCTCGGCATCGTGACCGGCCGCAACCTCGCGGAGATGTGTCGCGAGCAGTTCCCGCGGCCGGTCGTGTGGGCGATGTGGTTGGTCAGCGAGATCGCCGCCATGGCCACCGACCTCGCCGAATTCCTCGGTGGCGCCGTCGGCCTGTCGCTCTTGTTTCAGATCCCGCTTCTCGCCGGCATGGTGGTGACCGGCATCATCACCTACGGGCTTTTGCTGTTTGACAAATCCGGCTTTCGCCCGATCGAGTTGATCATCGGCGGCATGGTAGCCGTCATTGCGCTCTGCTACCTCGTCGAGATGTTCATTGCGCCGGTCGACTGGCTTTCGGCCGCGGTCCATACCGTCACGCCGCAACTCGCCGACGCCCGGGCTTTGCTGCTCGCGGTCGGCATCATCGGTGCCACGGTCATGCCGCACGCGGTCTATCTGCATTCCGGGCTGACGCAGGGACGCCTGCCGGTGCGCAACGACGCCGAGCGGCGCAAAGTGCTGCGCTTCTCCAACCAGGAAGTGATCATCGCGCTCGTTGTCGCCGGCCTCGTCAACATGGCCATGGTGATGATGGCTTCAGCTGCGTTCCACGCCGGCCATCCCGAGGTGGCGGAGATCGAGACTGCCTATCACACATTGACGCCGCTTCTTGGCGCCGGCGCAGCAGGCGTGTTTCTGCTCTCGCTGATTGCCTCGGGCGTTTCCTCATCGACGGTCGGAACCATGGCCGGCCAGATGATCATGCAGGGCTTCGTCGGCTTCCGCATCCCGATCTGGGTGCGCCGCCTCATCACCATGGCGCCGGCTTTCGTCGTCGTCGGCCTCGGCGTCAACGCCACGACGGCGCTGGTGATCAGCCAGGTCGTGCTTTCAATTGCATTGCCGCTGCCGATGATTTCGCTTTTGCTCTTCACGCGGCGGCCTGACATCATGGGCGAGTTCGTCAACAGCCGGCTGACCCAGGCTGCGGCACTGATCGGCGCAGCCGCGGTGCTGCTCCTCAATATTTTTCTGATTGTGCAGACCTGCGGAGTTCCCATTCCCGGACTGTCCGCAGATTAGGAGCATGATCCCGAAAAGTGGAAACCGGTTTTCGGATAAGATCATGCTCAAAGGAAAATCTAGACGTTGATCCCATTCGATTGAATGGGATCAAGGTCTAGCGGCCGATGGCCCGCAAACGAATTAACCCGGATTACGCGCAGCGCAATCCGGGCTCCAGGCCTTCTTGAATAGCCGTCTTTTTGAATGGTCGTCTTCTTGTTGGATAGCCGTCGTCTTGGATAGTCGCTGCGCTGACCGCAGCGGCGCCGTCAGCCGGCAGTTTTCAGATTCTCGGCCGCGGACTTGCCGGTCTTGCGGTCGGTCACGATCTCGAAGGATACGCGTTGGCCTTCGCGAAGTTCGCGTAGGCCCGCGCGCTCGACGGCACTGATGTGGACGAACACGTCCTTGCCGCCACCTTCGGGCTGGATAAATCCATAGCCCTTCTGCGTGTTGAACCACTTCACGGTACCGTTGTTCACGGGACACCTCTCTTCATAGACACGTCGATATGAGCCGCGCGAAAATGCCCGGCTCGGTTAGCTCGAGATTTTGGTGAAAGATCGTCAGTCAGGCGCGCTTGCTGTCGCTGCGTGGCCAAATCATTCGGCCGAAAACTCGATTGCGCCTATGTAGCCGTAACTGGGCCAATGCGCAAGGCCGTGCCGCGGCCAATGTGACAGCGACTTGACAACCTTAATGAAAAGCGAATCGGCGCTAAAGCGCGATGATTTGAGGATGAATCATCATCGCGCTTTAGCTCTTTGTTTGCGCATGATCCCTCGGGTCAAGCCCGAGGGCATGCTTTTCGGAAAACCGCTCCACACTTTTCCGGATCATGCGCTAGCTTTTTGTTTGAGCGCGAAATTTTGCAGTTGGATGGCGTTCGTGCCCGCTTCGGCCGGTGGCTTCGAATGTCGGCCGACGTCTTGTCGCCGATCGCTGGCGCTTTAGCAAATAATAATTTTCCACATTGGTCAGGGCAGCGAAGCCTGTGCGCGGCTGCACAGGCGCGCGTTGTGAGGAGGCGCGCTTTGCCGAAATCACTCGGTGACGGCGACGATGGCGCCGCTTTGCGCCGATCGCACGATGGCATCGAATGCCGCCATGCCATGCAGTACTTCATCGATCGGTACCGGATAGGGTTTGCTCTCGCCGATCGCGCGCGCGAATGCGTTCAGCTCCGCCTGCAGAGCGTTAGCGCTGGAGAACTGCAGAGCTTCGTGCGGCGGCGCTTGCACCGGCCCAGTCGGCGTCGTTGTAGAGGCCGGCACGAAGCGCAGGCGCGACAGGTCAGGCCGTGAGATTTCGCCGAGTCCATGGGTGCCATAGAGGGTGAATTCGTAATTGGTGGCGGTGGCGACCGACGAGAAGATCAGGCCCGAAGCGCCGTTTTCAAATTGCAGCATGAGTGTCGTGGTGTCGTCAGCGCGTCCCGGATAATAGCGCGCGGTGACGCAGTGGACCTCGCGCACGCGCCCGGCAAACTC